>CAZADO010000336.1:0-7420 GCA_964483885.1 uncultured Alphaproteobacteria bacterium
GTAATCTTGCTTGCCCAACGTCCGAGGAATTGCTGTAAGTTCTGCTGTAAATAGGTCTCCGGTGTCAGTGTCGTCGTTCCTTTGTAGAGAACAGATGCATTTGGAGGGATAGTGATTTTTCCACCTGACATGCGAAGGCGAAGACACAAGTCAATGTCCGCAAACGAACGCGGCACTTGTTCATCGAAGCCCCCGATTTGTTCGAAACGGGATTGACGGACAAGCAGACATGTCGCACTCGCCGCTTGTATTTCGCGCGTGCGTTTTGTTACGTCGTGATTCGCAGAAAAATCACGATACAATGAAAACGGAACCTTGTTATCGCGGAAAGCGAACCCCATGTGTTCTATTGTTTGATCAGGACGCGTGAGAACTGCACCGACAGCGTAAACATTGGTTTCCGTCTGAGCAGTGGTCAGCATCATCTTTAGTGATTCCGGACGCGGTTCCGTGGCAGGATTCAGAAAGAGCAAATAATTCCCGCGAGCTTTCGCCGCCGCCAAATTCAGTGCATGGGGATAGGGGAGAGGTACTTTCTGCGTCAGTATCTGCACATCGCCTTCGATGGCTGCAAGGAGTTTCGGTGTGCTGTCCGTGGAACCATTATCCACAATAATCACTTCGTAAGTGAAGTCCGATTCATTCGTCGAAATTGCTTCCAGACATGCTTGAGTCGCCTCTGCATCGTTCTGAACGCAAAGAATGATCGAACAATCGAACTGTGGTTCCAAAGGCGTTTTCGCTTTAATCATGGTTGTGTCCTTTCCGATATTCTGCGGAGATGCTGGAATTTCTTCTCGCAATCGCAGCCGTTTTCCGGTGTGAGATAAAATATTCTCGTAGTGTTCAAGCGTTTGTTTGGCGCTGCGCTCCCATGTGAATCCCCGAGCATGCTCGATAGCTTCCGCCGAAGGTTTCGTTTCAATGGCTTTCAGAACAGCCTCGCGAATTGAATCGGGATTATCAGGCTCGCAGGTAAAAAGAGAATTTTCCGGGAGATAATCCTCAATGCCGCCCCATGAACTCGCCACTGCGGGACATCCCATCGCGACCGCTTCAATCGAAACCAATCCCGGAAGCTCGTACCAGCTCGGCAGAGCGTGACAAGCCGCAAAACTGTAGATCACCGAGAGCTGGTGTTCATGCACGCGACCGAGGAAAGACGTTCGCCCGCGACGCCGGAATGTCCGGCAAAGATTTTCATATTCGGCCTGATAAGTAAAACCGCCGGTACCGAATAGAATCGTCAGGTCATCGTCCTCGAGAGCCTTCAGGAGCATCAACTGATTTTTGCGTGTTTCAAGCCGTCCGACACAAAAAATGAAAGGGCCGAGGTCTTGAACTTTTTTCAGCGATTCTTTCGAAAGAGACAGCGGTAGGTCTGCTACTCGAATGCCGAAAGGAACCGCGTGAACTCGGTCGGAAATCTCGGGAAAATCTTTCCGGAGACGCGCGGCTTCCCGTTCGCCGCACGCAAATAACGCTCGCGCTCCTCCTGCGACAAAACGGTTGTCGAGTTTCTCCGCCGGAGGCAATTCTCCCAGCAGACGAAGCCGACTTTCGAATTGCTCTTTATCGTAATCAGAACGAATGTATTCATCAAAAACAGCATAAGCTGCGTCGGATTTATTGCGAAACAGCGGCCAATCTTCGTAAAGCGTTGTCACAACATAGGGAACATTCTGATGCAAAGCATTTTGTGCAAATATTCGTGATGCAGGAAGAATCGTCAAATTGACAAGATGAACGATGTCGATGCTGCTTAAATCTCCCGCTTCTGCAGAGGCATTGACGTCAGCATCGAGCGCTGACAAGCCATCATGGAGGCCGTTCATGATGCCGGTATCTCCGCCGGGGTGAGACAGCGCCGTCGGGCGGTTTTGGAACAGGACACGCAGACGTCGCTCTTTTCGTCGAGCAGGGCGAGAACGCGGCGCTACGTCTTGATAGACGCGGAGTGTTTTTTCAGCGACGTCTTCCCACTGATATTTCTTGGCGCGCTCAATCCCTATTTTTATCAAGCGTTCTCGAAGAGAAGCATCTTCTGCCAGTGTTTTCATCGCTTCGGCGATCTGAGTCGGATTCTCCGGTTCAATCAGAAGACCGGCATCTCCGACGATTTCCGGCAGGGAACCGCGCCGAGCGGCAATCACAGGCGAACCGCAAGCCATTGACTCCAACGCGGGAAGTCCAAATCCTTCATAGAGGGATGGGAATACCATCGCGGTCGATTCATGATACAAGCATTTCAATTCATCGTCAGTGACATATCCAAGTGTTTTCATCCTTGGAAAAATGTCTTCGCACTGAAGTCGCTGGGCGACCATGTGAAGGAATTTCTGTTCAAGTTCACCGGTGAAGATGAGCGAAGAGTTTAATCCGTATTCCCTAACAGCTTTCGTGAACGCAACAATCAGCGTAATCAAATTTTTTCTGAAATCGGTGCCGCCGGAATAAATGAAGTATGGATCGTTAAGGTTGTATTTCTGTCGAACGGCAGCGATACCTTCAGGTGAAGGCGGCGTTTGAAAGACAGGATCCAATCCTCCCAAGATGGGTACGATTCGGATTTCTTCAAGCTGCAATCGAGTGCGAACATCTTCCGCGACAAAATTCGAAATCGCAAGAAATTTTTGGCAATGTTCCTGAAGAAAGGCGATATTCTCATCATACTCGCGCTTCATTTGCGGATTCGGGTCCAGATAGGCTTCGCGGAACGCCAGAGGAATCAGATCATAGATGGTTGCAACGAGCGGCACATTTCCCGATGGAAAAGGAAGAGTCGGCGTTCCGGGAATCAGCGTTAGAGGATCCGTCAGATGGAAAAGATCGATGTCTTTCCAAAAACTCGGATGAAATGACGAATAGTGGAAATTCTTGTACGAGAGAAATGCCGGAAGAAAATCCTGATTCCAAATGGCATCTGCGCCGTACAAAATAAATTCACAGTCAGGCGCTAACGTCAGCATGGCGTGCAATTGATTCAGGAGATAGCGGCCGATACCGCGCATTCGCGTTGTAGCGCGCCGGAGTGGACGCGCATCAAGACCGATTTTCAGCGGTCGCCGGTTTTCGATTCTACGAAGTGAAAGCTTTTGATGTTCGTGGGGAAAGTGCTTGGTTATCATAATTGTCGAGAGGTTTCTCGCTGTTAACCCATGTAGTCAACGAGTGATGTTGAAAACAAATGAGCGCCGAAACTCAGCATGGCTTCATAAGCATATTGTTCCGTCGCGATGCGCGTTGCAATATCCGTGATATCGACGCCTTCCGCCTTTTCCAATGCATCAGTCAAGGTCACGTTATAATCCTGCAGTCGGCCGGTCGTATCTTGAAGTCTTTGGCCGAGTGATCCCAGATAGGTCTGCTGATTCAAAAAGCGTTCGCGTACGTCGTCGAGTTTCTCCCGAAGGTAAGGCGTGCTGAGCGTCTCTTCGTATCCCTCGGGAGGAGTATTGTTATTGGCGATTGTGTTGCGCAATTCTGAAATGATGTAAAAGATATCTTCATCAGTCCCTTCGGAACCCACTGGCTGAAAAAGCAGGTTGCCCGGGATGTTGATACGCAATCGTTCATCCTCGCTGATCTGACGGTAGATGCTACCTTCAATCGTCTCTTCGTTTGCAGAGACGGAGATAATTCGTCCTGCATCATTGCGTACTTCAGTAAAAGGTGTTGATAGAGTTTGCCAGCCGCCGAAAACATATTTTCCGTTGTAGCGCGAATTAGCCAAATTGAGAAGCTGTTCCAGTTTCTGATCGATTTCAAGAGCCGCACCTTGACGATCCTGTTCGGTCTGGTCGTCATTGTCGGCGCGCAGAGCGATGGAGTCGATTTCGGTGATGAGATCCGCGATTTGCTGAAGACGAGCATCACCGAAATTCACCCAGCTTTGCGCATCTTCGACATTTCGCAGAAATTGCTCTTGCCGCTGAAGAGTCGAATCGAGTCGGAGAGCTCGCGATGCCTGCACAGGATCATCCGATGGAAATTGCAGCCGCTTCCCCGTCGAGAGCTCTTGTTGAAGCCGATAGAGATTATCGAGCCGCTGATTAAGATCCGACAGAAATGTCTGATGGCGAAGCTGATTGGAAATACGCATCGTTCTCTCCTTAGCCCATATCAAGGATTGTTTGCATCATCTCATCAACCGTCGTCACAAGTTTTGCAGCGGCTTCGTAAGATTTTTGTACTTTGATTAAATTTGCCATTTCCTCGTCCATGGAAACACCGGAAACGGACTGCCTGCGTTCTTCCAGCAAATTCACCACTCCTTCTTCGGTCGAACGTCGTTCTGATGCTGATAAAGCTTGCGAACCGATGTTCGAGATAAAATTGCTGTAGTATTCAGATAGACTGGCCGTTCCGTTCTCAAGAACACGCTCTGTCTGTAATTCACCAATCAGAAGTGCGATAGAATTATCTCCCGGCGAGTCGGCACTGGAGGCCGTCGCAATCAAACTCACGTCCCCTATGATAGCGGAATCGACGGCGATATCTCCGGCGCTGGTCGTCGACGCATCCCAGAAATCGAATCCATTGCTTCCTGACAATCCGTAGCCCGTAACATGACGGCTGTTGACTTCAGTGACAAGGGATGTAGCAAAATTGTTGAGTTTCTCAATGGCTTCTGGAAGGTTTTCGTCGCGCGCGGCAAGTGTCGCTCCTAATTTCCCCTGTCCAAGATTAACCGATTGGCTGTTGATCGCCCACGAAACCCGATGGAGGGTCAGATTGCCATCTGCGAAACCGGTAACGGACAACATTTCCGCGTGTTCGACTTGTACGAGAATCTGTCCTCCCAAATAGACATTCACCGCTCCGTCCTCATTCTCATGGGACGATATCGGAACGTACTGCGAGAGTTTATCCAGCAATAAATCACGCCGATCCCGCAAATCGCTCGCTTCTCCGCTCTGAGCTTCCAGATTGACAATTTCAACGTTCAGTGAAGCAATTTCCGAAGTGATTTGATTCAGCTCCCGCACTTCTTGTACGAACTGCTGGTCAAGATCCGCGCGATTACTGACTAATCCCTGATGAGTATGCCGCAGCGAAGCCGCCAGCGTCTGCGCGGAGTTGACGAGATTCGTTCGCGAAGACATATTCTCCGGATCATTCGCCAAATCTTGCCAAGCATTCCAAAAATCCTGTAAGTGGTCGCTGACAGCGCTGCCGCCAAATTCGTTGAAGACTTGCTCGACACCGTTTAAGGATTCTTCGAGCTGAGACCAGTAGCCTAAATCCGTGCTTGAGTTGCGATATTGTCTATCAAGGATGCTGTCACGGATTCTTCCAAGGCCTCCAACATCAACGCCTGAACCGAAGAGCCAAGAATTGGCGCGGAGCATAGCCGGTGAGGTGACCAAATCAAGACGTCTGCGCGAGTAGCCTTCCGTATTGACATTGGCGGTGTTGTTGCCAATAATTTGCATGGCAAGCTGCTCAAGAAGAAGCGCCTGCCGTCCCGTATTTAAAATTCCACCAAGTGTACTCATAATTATACCTGTTGGTCAAGGATGATCGCATGGTGCGAAGGCGTTTTTTTAGCCTTCGGTGTATAAGTCGGCTGTGGTGTCAGTGCCTGCGAAAGCTGCATAAGTCCGTTAAAAGTGACTTCAACGGAACGTTCCGCCAGACGTTCGCTCTCATACGCCGCTTCTTTGAGTTGCTTGAAATTTCCCAAGAGCTCATGTTTCCACGTCGTGCCAAGTGTGACTTTCTTTTCCTTACGCCATACCTTGGCGCGAACGGCGAGTTCGGTGATAACCGTGTCGATTTCCGGAAGCAGAGTATAGTAGCCGTCAATTTTTCCGGCGCGAAGCAAATCTCGACCACGAGTCAGCAGTTGATTCAGAGTCTCACAAAGCTGAATCTCCCCCGCGGGAATTTTTTCCCGGGTTTTCATGGTTTATTCTCCCCTGATTTAAGCGGATTTTCTTCGCGCGAAGTCAGTTGTTTCACCATAGCGTCGGCGATGCCAAGGTGACTTTGCTGCGAAATCCTCTGCGCGAGTTCCCACCGAGCGATATCTCCGAATGTCTTTCCTTCGATGCCTCCGCCGAAAATCGAGCCTTCCTCAAGAGTATTTTCCATTTCGCGAAGCACTTCGAGAATGAAAAATGATTCGAAGCTTTGCGCCGTTTCTCGCAAAGAAGGTTCTTTTCCGTTAAGAGGAGTATCATTTTCCTTTGGAAAGGGAATGCACTTTTGTGACTGTATCGGAATTGGTTCCATAATAGCTGATTCGCCTTAGATGATAACAAGCTCAGCGCGCAGGGAACCGGCTTGTTTCAACGCTTGAAAAATAGCAATCATATCGCGCGGCGGAACTCCCAAAGAATTCAAAACGCGCGCCACATCTCCCACGGACGCTGCCCCATCAATGACCTGCAATCCCGTTCCGGCGCTTTCGACCGCGATACGACTCTGAGATACAGCGACCGTTTCTCCTTGGGAAAAAGGTCCCGGCTGAGACACCATCGGGCGCTGCGAGATTTCGACGGTCAAATTGCCGTGCGCAATCGCCGCAGGCAGCAGCACGACGCCTGTGCCGACAACAATCGTTCCTGTGCGTTCGTTGATGACAATGCGCGCCGGAGATTCCGGCGTGATGGTCAGCTCACCAATGGCCGCGCTAAAAGTCAGTTTTTTAGAGGGTGTATCTACATTCCATGGAAAATCCGCCACAATGGTAGCGATATCCAAAGCGCGGGGGTTCGCTTCCGGGAAGCTTTCATGGATGGCTCGCACGAGTCTCACCGCTGTGATAATATCTGGAGATGCTAAATTCAGAACCAACGAATCACGGGGAACGACAGACGGAGGAGCATCTTCCAGAAGAATCATTCCACCCGGGACACGTCCCACGACAGCATGATTCTGAGATACTCGCGACCCGGCGGATTCGAAGTTGAAACCGCCAATAGACACAGGCCCTTGTGCTTCTCCCATCGCTTGGCCGAATGGATTCTGCAGAACCGTTCGCAGCAATGTTCCCCCTTGCAGGTTCGTCGCATCTCCCAGAGACGATACGATGACATCAACGCGCGCTCCCGCTTTCGTACCGGATCGGATTTCGGTCGTCACCATGACAGCCGCCACATTACGCAGTTTGAGATCCTGCGGATCAACCGCAATCCCGAAACTGCGCATCATCGTTGCAAACGTCTGAGGTGTGAAGGACGTTTTGTTGCCGTCGCCGGTTCCCGCCAATCCGATGACCAGACCATAACCGATTAAGGACGTATTCGCATCATTCGGCATGATGGTTAAATCACGAATCCGCACCTGAGCATCGGCGACGCCGCATAGCCACATCAACCAGAGAACGAAGAGTAAGCGTAATGTTGTTTTCATTAGATGACTTATTGGTTTTATCGAATTAGAATATCCAGTTAAAAATGCGAGCAAAGACACC
>CAZADO010000337.1:0-3016 GCA_964483885.1 uncultured Alphaproteobacteria bacterium
ACCGGAGAGGACTTCAATGTGCGTGTTCGATGAAATTCCAGTCTTTACCGGCACCCAAATCGCCGAATCATTGCGCATGACATAGACGCCTTCGACCAGATCTTCTTTACGAAGGACTTTTCCGGTGTCAGCCACTGTGCCACTGCGAACTTCCTCGGCGCGCTGGCGCGAGGATTTGCGCTGTGGTTTTTCCTTAATCTCGACCGGTTTGCCTTCTTTCCGGTCACGCAAAGCAACGGACTGCAACGGCACCGCCAGCACGCTGTCACGGTGATCAATTTCAATATCTACTGTGGCGGACATGCCCGGTCGAAGCGCGGATATACTTTCGAGTATCCTAATGTCCACGTCGAAATTCGTGGCTTCCTCTTGCGTTCCATAGCCGGTGATTTCCGCAGATTGAGCAATTTCGGCGACTGCACCAACGAAAATAGTGTCGGGAAAAGCATCGATTTCACAGCGGGTCGTGTCTCCAAGCTTGACTCCAACAATGTCATTCTCATCCACTTGCGCTTTAATCTGCATACGGGAGAGGTCTGCGATAATCATAATGACATCTTCTTGAAAAGTTGACCCGAGGGTCATCTCCCCTTCTTCCTTGTTCAGTCGGCTGACAATCCCGGACATGGGAGCGGACAACACCGTTTTCGAAAGATCATCACGAGACTGTTTTTCGCGGGCAATCATCTGATCAAGCTCAGCCTCCATCAATTGAGATTGAGCGCGAGCGGCATCCAACTCTGCTTCAGATATCATACCCCGTGCAACGAGTTCTCCAGCCCGTTTGAAATCCGCCCGAGCTTTATCGAGCTGAGCTTGTGCGGCGCGCCTGGCTGATTGAGTCTGTTCGAGTACGGCTGAATAACTCTCTTTGTCCAGCTCTACCAGAAACTGCCCCGCGGTAACCCGTTCGCCCTCGCGCACAACAAGTTTCGTAATGCGCGCCGGTATCTGGGAAGACACCTTCACCTGAACAACCGGTTCCACTTTACCGGAAGCTGAAACCGTGGCAACAAGGGACTGACGAGTCACTTCTTCAGTGGTTACCGACAGTTTTTTCTCGCCTTGGTTCTTCTTGATAATGATTCCCACAACGACAATAATAATGATGACGATAGCGGGAATCCAATAGCGTTTCTTGATTTTCATTGATTTTCCAGAAAAATACTTCTTATTATTGATAAGAACGGCTTTGTAGAATAGGAGTGGTTATAAAGGAAAGAAGTTGCATCCCTCGCTACAAAAATCACAAGAATATCGCTCTTCGATCAATCACTATTTCTATCCGTTCAAGGTTGTTAGGATACCCTTGCAGCGATGTTCCCACGTATAATCCGCGGTCACTTTCCGGTAAGCAGCCTGAGCCATTTTTCCGCGCGCTGCCTCTTCAATTCCTTTTTTCAGTGCGTCAATCATCGCGTGAAGATTGTCCGGTTCGAAGAGGATGGCATCGTGGCCATCTTCAAGCACTTCCACGACCGTCGGAAAAGCCGGGCCGACTATTGTGCGCTGTGCCGCCATATATTCGAACATCTTCATCGGCGAACATGTGGCAATCGTAGGAACTTTCCATGTCCACAACATAAGAAGCACATCAGCGGCATAGAGATAGGCGGGAACTTGAGGATGCGGAACGAATCCAAGGAAATCGACATTCTTCACCTGCAGGTGATGTGCAGCTTCCTTGGAGCGCGCGATGTCGTCTTCTCTCCCGCCTAATATCCAGAAACGATAATCCGGAAAAGCCTTCGCCGCGCCTAATAACAGTTCAAGCCCTCTATCTTTATATAGGGAGCCTGCATAAAGAATCACCGGGCGATTTTCTTGAATCCCTAAATGTGCGCGAGCTTCCTTGATACTCATCACGGGCTGGAAAAGCGACATATCCACCGCATCATGCGCCACGTGGATTTTTTCTTCCGGGACACCGAATTTCATCCAGACATTTCCCAAAGCTTGGGAAATCGGCACAAAGAGACGCAATCCCGGCAGGTTTGCCGCCTTGACAATCCGATGGCGAAGAAGCCTGTCGATCACTTTGAATTCGTTATGCAGTTTAACGCTGTGAGCTTCAAAAATAAGGGAACGACATCGCTTCGCCAGCGGGAGAACTTCCCACGTTCCCCGACAATAAACGAGATCGGGTTCTGCATCCTTCATCATCTGAAGTGCGCCCCGCAGTCCGCCGAGCATCTGAAGACGATTGAAAATCGTGCGGCTGGGGAAAAAGCGAACGGAAAAAGGAAGATCATCGCCATAGAGGCGTTTAATAGCTTCGAAACGCTCGTCCTGTGATGTCGTTTGCCCCGCAGGGCCGCAAAGTTCGACACGATGCCCTAATCGCGCAAAAGCCCGACACATTTGAACCATCTGTACACAGGAAGCTGCCCGACGTGAAAGATCCTGAAGCGTGATATATCTGATGTACATGAATTTCTAATCGTGAAGGAAAAAATGAAAGCCCACAATCCAAGCCAAATTAGGCGATGTGGAATACCATATATTAATATACGAAACTTCGATGGTAATGCAAAGAATCAAAGGTTGAGTTCGAGGCGCACAAACGATTGCGTTGAAAGGTCAAGCATCTTCGGCGTGACTTTCCGACCCAGGCTATCTTTCAGAAGAACAACCACCGGGCGGTGATAGTCATTGGAATTGGGGCGCATAATAACCGCTTCAAAACCGCGGATTTTCGGAAAGGAGGAATCCAAAATTCGCACGACAGATCCGGTTGGAAAAACCGAAATAACATCCACGAGCGCTTTGACGACACGATGATTGAACGCCGTACCAGCGTCGCTCACGACATCCGAAATCGCAGCTTCAGGAGATTTAGGCTTACCGTTGTCTCGACCGGAAATATGATTATCATAAGCATCGGCGACAGCAATAATTTCCGCGAGAGGATAAATGGTCTTTGTGGGATCTACTGAGCCAAAACGGTGCTTCCTTCCGCTTCCTTTGACACCCAGAGGGTATCCCAATCCGTCTTGACGCTCATGATGATAGAGAA
>CAZADO010000338.1:0-6546 GCA_964483885.1 uncultured Alphaproteobacteria bacterium
CCATAAAATGGAGGGAAAAGGTACTCCCTTTTGTCCCCCCGCGCGCGGACTATAAGGAACCCCCCTTTAATTCCCCCCGCAGGCAGGGGGAAAATTTATAAAATAAGGCCTGCAAACATCAAGTCCACAGGCCTTCCCCCCACAAGCATGATGGCAATCGCTATGCTTCGGTATTCGTTAAATCTCTGCTCGCCTGCCTTTTTTACTCAGAATCATCCTCGATGGCAGGAATGCGTGCCATCGTTATTTCTCTTGCGCTGTTACGTCTAATACCTGCCGGACCGCCTTGCCGAGTTCACTCAGAATAATAGGTTTATTAAGATAAAGGCTGACTCCTACTTTCCGGGCTTTCTCCGGTGTGACCGTTTCACTGAAGCCCGTAGCAAGAATGACTGGGACATCCGGCCGAATGCGCATTATTTCCTCGGCAAGCTCCATTCCTGTCATATTCGGCATCGTTAGATCCGAGATGACGAGGTCGAACTTGTCCGGAGTTGCACGGAACGCTTCCAAAGCTTCGACGCTGCTCGTCCGTATCGTCACATGGTATCCCATGAACTCCAACATCCGCTGTCCCAATTCAGCGAGTTGTACTTCATCATCAACAAAAAGGATACTCTCTTCACCTCTGGTAACAGGTTCATCGGGTGGAATTTCCGCCACGGTTTCGACTTTCATTGCCGGAAAATAGACGTTGAAGGAAGACCCTTTGCCCGGCTCGCTGTAAACGGTAATAGCACCTTCATGACTCTTCACAATGCCATGAACGGTTGACAGACCCATGCCCGTTCCCTCACCAACAGCCTTCGACGTGAAAAAGGGATCAAAGATTCGCGCCATCGTTGCTTTGTCCATACCGCATCCGGTATCACTGACGACGAGGCGGATATACTTCCCGGGGGATAGTTGTGGATATGCCTCCATATAACTGGCATCAACTTCAACGTTCTTGAGACTCACGTCCAGCACGCCGCCCTTCTCGCGCATCGCGTGAAACGCATTCGTGCAGAGGTTCATCATCACCTGATGTATTTGAGTCGGATCCGCCAGGATGATTCCACAGTTCGTATCGATATTCTTTCGGATTTCGATCGTAGTTGGCAAGGATGCTCGAAGCAGTTTGAGCGCTTCCTTGACGATGGGGTGAATCTTCACAGGCTGACGTTCGTGCTCCGTTTGGCGACTGAAAGTAAGAATCTGATTCACCAAGTCCTTGGCGCGCGCTCCCGCCTCGAAGACCGCTTTGAGGCTGACTCGAGCAGGGCTATCTTTCGGAATGTCTTGCCTCGCCATGTCGCTGTATCCGAGCATCGCCATGAGAATATTATTAAAGTCGTGGGCAATTCCACCCGCCAGTGTGCCCATCGCTTCCATCTTCTGCGTCTGGCGAAGTTGGGCTTCCATTTTCTTTCTTTCCGTAATGTCGCGCAGGATGCCCTGAGTGGCCATTCCTCCTCGATATGGAACACGAGCTACCGATGCTTCTAAGTCTATTTCTTTACCATCCGTTCGCACTCCGGTAAATTCGTATCGGGAAGGCACCTCTTCACCCAGTTCCCACCTTCGGTTGCGCTCCTCGATAAGTGAACGACTGCGTGGCGCAACCAACTTCACATATGTAAAGTCAGGCGCATGAAGATCATCGAGAGTGACTTCAAACAACTCTAAAAATCTGGGATTAACGAGTTCGAATTTGTCTCCAACGCGCAAAAAGATGGCATCATTCGAATGTTCAATCAGGGACCGATATTTTGTCTCCGACTCCTTCAGCGCTTCCTCCGCTCGCTTGCGTTCCGTGATATCACGAGCTGTTGAAATGCGGACATTTTTCCCCTTATATTGGATTGTTTTTCCGATAATCTCTATCGAGAATAACAACCCATCCTTCTTTCGTGCCAGAGCCTCGTAAGGCTTTTCCGATCCTGAAAAGATAGCCTGCTTCACCGTTTCGATTGATTCAGGAGCGATAAAATCCTCGGTCTGCATCCCAATCACTTCGGATGGTTCATAACCCCACGTCTTGGCAAAAATCCGATTCGCTTCAATGATTCTGCCATTGTCATGAACAATAATGCCGTCAAATGATTCCTCCGATAAAGTTCTGAATTTGTCCTCACTCTCGCGCAGCGCTTCCTCCGCCTGTTTGCGTTCGGTAATGTTTTCGCCGGAAGAAAGAGTTCCAATGATCTTCCCGAAATCATCTTTCAAAACCGTATTATGCCATGCGATAGTCCTTTCTTCTCCATTTGCCGTCAAAACCGGATTCTCATAGTATTTGACCAGACCGAGCTCTCCCTCCATCAATTTCCTGTAAACAGAACTTACTTCTTCTCGAATTCCTTTGGGCAAACATGTCTCAAACCAGCTCTTTCCAAGCAACTCTGTGTCCGTATAACCTAAAACTTCACAACCTTTTTTGTTTATCAGAGTGATATCTCCGCACTCATCAAGAACCACCAACATAACTCCAGCGATGTCGAGGTATTCCTGCTCTCTGCTTCTTTGCTCACGCAGCGCCTGCTCAGCTCGCTTGTGTTTAGCGAGGACGGTTTGTGTAATGGCTCCGAAAATAAACAGAACGAGAATCACAAATCCACGCATCCAGATTTCATGCGCTTCAGGCATGAATATCTGCTGAAAAAAATTGCCTCTTTGAAAGGCAAAAGCATATATGCCTGATTCAAATATCCAATACAATGCTCCCAGTTCTATGCCAAGCACAATCAGATTGCCTCTTGTCAAGGCATGAAATGACTTATAGAGTTTCATCTCAGATTCCCCTTTTCTGCGAAACGGACGTGCTCAGTCATTTCTTCTACCGAAAGTCTTCTAAAAAAATGGCCCATAAGACAAATTTTCAATCATCTTCACATTAGGTCAGGATATTCTTTCCCTGTAGCATTAAACTCATCCTGTGATTTCCCAATTAAGAGAGAAACATCAGAGTATTATAGAATTTCGCAAAAATAATGCCGTGATGTATTCACCTTAATCTATAGAATTCCCATGCTGTCGATATACGGTCGGATAGACCAACATGACAGTTTCGAACCTAATAGCGTGTTCAAAACACTCCCTGACAATCCTTTTCTCCGCTCATCTGAACGAGACCACGACTAATTTACTACATGAAACGAAGAGAACAAAATCCAATTATTCTCTCCTTCATCCTGCAAAGTTAGTGTAATAAATACAGGTATATGCTGTGTCTGCTTTTATTGTTGACTTTCACATGAGAAAGTATTATATTAAAGCACTCAACAAAAGAGGCTTCAGCCATGCTGTCTCAAACAGCAACCTACGCAATGCGTGCGATGGGATATATTGCGGTTCATGAAAAGGGCTCCCCTGTGCTGGCTCGAACGATTGCGACGGAAATGAAAATACCACAAAACTATCTGTCCAAAATCGTGAACCGTCTGGTACATGCCGGATTGCTTCGTTCGATTCGTGGTACCAATGGAGGTTTTTTTCTGGCAAAAGACGCTAAAGACATTCACATCATCGACGTCGCCTCCCTTTTCATGGATACCAACGGTTTTAAAACATGCTTTCTCGGGCTGCATGAATGCGACAAATCCTGCAAGCTGCATGACCGCTGGGCACCCATTGGAGAGCAGACCTTGAAGCTGCTGAAAGAAACAACGATTGACCAATTACTATAAAGAATAGAAGGAATAGAAAATGGCACAAAGTAATACAGGCGAGCTAAGCGCGCAGGTTATCGAACTTGCTAACTTGGTTGACTATCAGGAGAATTCTGTCGTCAGCCGCGAAATCATCAAAAAAGAAACAGGCAGAGTTTCCATTTTCGCATTCGACAAAAACGAAGGCTTGAGCGAACATACGGCTCCCTTTGACGCACTGGTATATCTTTTAGATGGCGAAGCGGAAATCACTATCTCCAGCAAGCCTTATCATCTGCGAAAGGGAGAAATGATCATCATGCCCGCGAACGAAACTCACGCCTTGAAAGCGGTACAGAAATTCAAAATGCTACTGACGATGATACGATCATAACTCTCACTCGGGATTCGGATACAATGTATTTCAAAAAGGCCGTTCGTTGGAATAAACAAAAATATGCCCTGAAAGTCCGCAAAACCGAAACATCTGTCTGGCGGCTTGGCGTCCAGTTTGGTTTCGTGTTGATTTCGGTATTATTGGGCTGGCAGTTCGTTCACTTTTTCAACGCTGCCAAGACAACGACCAGCGGACCTCTTCCTTCGTATCCCGCCGGAATCGAGGGCTACTTGCCCATTAGCGGTCTCATGGGCATTTTGGACTGGATATATCAGGGAACGTTGAACACTGTCCATCCTGCCGCAACGATACTGTTTTTGATTTTTATCGCGGTTTCGCTGCTGTTTCGGAAAGCATTTTGCGGATGGTTTTGTCCGGTGGGTTTTCTTTCGGAAAATTTAGCTCGTCTCGGACAATTCCTATTCAAAAAGAATTGGCGACTTCCCGAATGGCTAGATATCGCACTGCGCTCGCTGAAATACCTTGTACTCGGTTTTTTTGTATGGGCGATTTTCACGATGAGCCCTGCGGCGCTGCATACCTTCATAGAAAGCCCTTACAACAAAGTCGTCGATATCAAGATGCTCGAATTTTTCATCCAGCTGAGCGCAATGGGATTAACGGTCATCCTTGTACTGACGCTTCTCTCAGTGGTCATTCATAGTTTCTGGTGTCGCTATCTTTGCCCTTACGGCGCGCTGGTCGGACTTTTCTCATGGCTTTCTCCTGTGAAAGTGAGGCGTGACGCTGAGCTCTGTACTGACTGCGGTTTATGCGATGATATTTGTCCCGCTCGCTTGCCCATCAGCAAGAAGAGCACCGTTACCAGTATGGAATGCATCGGTTGTACGGATTGTGTGACCACCTGTCCCGTACCGAAAACTCTCGTGATGGGAACTCGTAAACACGTGTTCAACCCTAGACGCTTTGCAATTGCGGTTGTCGCCGTGTTTCTGATTGGCTATGTTGCCGCGCGAGTGGGAGGAGTCTGGTATAACCGGCTGCCACCCGATGAAATTCGCTATCATATCGCAAGAATGCATGAGCCCGAATATGGTCATCCTGGCCAATAGCATTACATTTTTTGATTCACGTTGAGGATTCAAATGAAACTGAGCACCGCTACAAAGCTATTTAAACTCATAGATAGTTATCCATTCCTACTCGAATACATGGCGGATTACAATCCTAAATTCCGAAGCCTGAAAAATCCTGTCATGCGCAAGACGTTCGGACGCATTGCTACTATCGAGATGATTTCTTCTATGGGAGGAGTTTCTTCCGACAAATTGCTCGAAGATATCCGGCAGAAAATCGAAACCGACACTGGAGATGCTCTGGAAATCGTATCGACCAGCGATCCTGACCAGAAAAAAGCTCGCATGGAGACCATGAAGGAAATCATTCGAGACCTTCATGCGGGTAGAGATGCGAGCGAAATCAAAGCGCGTTTTGACGAGATGATTCAGAACGTCAGCCCCAGCGAAATAGCTCAAATGGAGCAGCAGCTCATCAGTGAAGGATTGCCAGCGAATGAAATCGCGCCGATGTGCGATTTGCATGCTAAGGTTTTCAGCAAATCCCTCGATTCGCAGGACGCGCCACAAGTTCCTCAGGGACATCCGGTGCATACTTTCTTGGAAGAAAACCGCGCTATCAAAGATGTCATCGCGACAATTCAATCCAAACTCGAAAGACTCAGCCGCCAGAAATTTACCGAACAAAGTAGCGAATTAGCATCTCTGTTTGATAAACTTGCAGAGATTCAGAAGCACTACCTGCGCAAAGAAAATCAGCTTTTCCCTTATCTCGAAAAATACGGCGCCACCGGCCCTCCTCAGGTCATGTGGACGATTCATGACAACGTGCGTGCGCTATTAAAGCAAATACACAACGCGATTGAAACAGAAGATTTGGAAACACTGAAAAACAAAGGGCAGGAGTTGATTCGCCTTGTGGGTGAGATGATTTACAAGGAAGAGAAAATTCTATTCCCTATGGCGCTGGACTTGCTGAAGGAAGATGATTGGGCAACGATTCGGAGCGGTGAAAGCGAAATCGGATACACGCTCATCACTCCTTACCAAGAGAAGAAAGAAGACGCGACCGCACTCACGCTGCCTTCATCCGATAGAGAAGCTTCTCTGATTCCATTGGATACGGGCTATTTAAATTCGGAACAGGTGAATCTGGTTTTGAAGCATTTACCGGTGGAGGTTTCTTTTATCGACGAAAACGACGAAGTCCGCTACTATACAAACATACCGAATAAGATTTTCCCGCGCAGCACGGAAGTGATTGGCCGGAAAGTGCAGAACTGCCATCCGCCGAAGAGCCTTCATCTCGTCAACAGAATCCTTGCCGCGTTTCGTGACGGCAGTAAAGATGTCGCGTCATTCTGGATTCAGATGAACGGGAAGTTCATCTACATTCGCTATTTCGCCGTACGTGATTCGGAAGGCAGCTATCGCGGGACGTTGGAAGTCGTGCAGGATGTCGCGAAAATCCGCAAACTTGAAGGTG
>CAZADO010000339.1:0-3958 GCA_964483885.1 uncultured Alphaproteobacteria bacterium
CTTTTCGCGGCGGATTTACTGCGGATGTACACGCGTTTTATCGAGCGGCATAAATGGAAGCAGGAATATCTGACACTCAATCACAGTGAGGCCGGTGGTTTTAAAGAAATTGCACTGCTGGTGAGCGGCGATGGAGCTTACGGAACGCTCAAATGGGAGAGCGGTGTGCATCGTGTCCAGCGAGTGCCTGTGACAGAAAGTCAGGGACGTATTCACACATCCGCAGCGACGGTTGCGGTATTGCCTGAAGCTGAAGATGTCGATGTGGATATCGACATGGATGATTTGCGCATTGATGTGTATCGTTCGCAGGGCGCCGGCGGGCAACATGTGAACACAACCGATTCGGCGGTGCGCATCACCCATCTGCCATCCGGGATTGTCGTCAGTTGTCAGGATGAACGCTCGCAATACAAGAATAAATCAAAAGCGATGAAATTTCTGCGAGCTAAGCTTCTGGATCAGGCCAAGCAGAAGGAAGCGGCGAAAGTGGCTGCCGACCGCCGAGCTCAAGTCAAGACAGGGGATCGCAGCGAAAAGATTCGCACCTATAACTTCCCTCAAAACCGCGTCACGGATCACCGAATCAACCTGACCCTCCACCGACTGGAGAGCATCTTAGGAGGTGATTTGGGTGAACTGATTGAAAACCTGAAACTTCATGACCGCGCCGAGAAATTGAAAGTCGGCGCACATTGACCCACCTTATGACCCATTCCTCGCCACTTGGCGTCGTCATCGTATCCTACAATACCTGCGAGTTTCTTCGCGGCAGTCTCTTAGCTTTAAAGCGTCTTTCGGATGAAGGTCCTTTTGATATTGTCGTTGTGGATAATGGTTCCTCCGACGGCAGTGTTAAAATGGTTGCCGATGATTTTCCGGAGGTGCGGCTGATTGCACTGAAAGAGAATGTGGGTTTTGCTCAGGCCAATAACCACGCCGTTGAAGAGTTATCCAATTCGGAAATTCTTTTCCTGAATCCGGACACCGTGCTCACACGAGGAGCTATTGAACGGCTGCGCGAACTTATGGATGCACATCCCAATGCCGCTGTCGTTGGGGGACAACTCGTTATCGAGAATGGCGATCCGCAGCCTTCCAGCTTCGCTTTTCCGACGCTCTGGCGTGAGTTCTGGAGCTATTTACCGGAGTTGAAAGGGTTTTTTCATTTTCGTGCGCTTGCATCCCGGCTGTCGCGGATGCTTCCCGGACTTTGGCGTGGAAGCTATCGGTGGGATCCCGAAATCCGCCAAGTGGATTCTGTTGCCGGAGCCTGCATGATTATTCGCACGGATGCTTTTCGCAAACTGGGCGGATTTCGCAAAGAATTCTTCTTGTATCACGAGGAAATGGAATTGTGTTACCGTCTGCGTCAGCAGGATTGGGAGGTGTGGCTGGAGCCGCGTGCGCGGGTGCTTCACTATGAGGGGCAAGCCAGTGGTACGCGCCGTTTTCACCTTGCTCCGACACACATTCTCAGGTATCGGTTGAAGGGGATGGACTATTTCTGGTCGGTGCACCGTTCGCGCTTTTCCTATGTTGTCTGGGGTCTGATGGTGCGTTCTATTCTGCGTTTCCGCGCTTTTTTGTGTTGGAGCTCGGGCTTACTGACAGGTCGGGAGACTCGAAAGCGGCTGCGGCAGCGAAGCGCGGAGCTGTGGCAAATCGCCGGGGAGCTGAAAAGCAAAGCGCGCAGGCTTGACTCTTAGAGACAATCTGTGTATATTTATAATCTTAAACTTGCCTGAAAAACGCGGCGCCTTTTGCGCGCGTTTTCTTCCATTGCCCCCCATTTTTTAGCCTTGGAGGTTCCCCTGTGACAGCACACGCAATTGATCACTTTCGTAATATTGGAATTTTTGGCCATGGCGACGCCGGAAAAACGACCCTTGCCGAAGCGCTGCTCTTTTCGATGGGAGAAGGGACGCGTTTAGGGTCGATTGATGACGGTACCACGCATTCCGATTATACCAAAGCTGAAATCGAACGTAAAATATCCATTCAAGCCAGCGTCCTGAGAGGTATTTGGAAAGAGCATACGATTACGCTTCTGGATACGCCCGGTTTCTTTGATTTCGTGGGTGAAGTCGTCAGCAGTTTGCGTGTTGTGGATTTGGCTCTGTTTTCGATTAATGGCTCTTCCGGGGCGGATGTGGGAACGGATCGCATTTGGGACATGGCGGTGAAGCTCGGTATGCCGCGCATGTTCTTTGTCTCGAAGCTGAATCGAGACCATGTCAATTGGAATGAAGTCCTCGCGGGAATACAGGAACGGTACAGCGACCGTGCTTGTCCGGTGCAGTTTCCCATCGAGACTGGTGAAGGATTCATGTCGGTCGCGGATGTGCTTTTGATGAAGAAGCTGAAGTTTGCGCTGGACGGTTCCGGGAAATTCGAGATGTCCGAACTCGACGGAGATACGAAAAGCCATGCGGAAGATTTGCGCGCTAAACTCGTGGAACTCGCCGCGGAATCCGATGATGAACTCATGGAAGCGTTTTTCGATAAGGGAGACTTGACGCCGGAGCAGTTCGAAAAGGGATTGAAGCTTGGTTTGAATACCGGCAGGATTTTTCCAATTCTTTGCGGCGCATGCGACCGCAATATCGGAGCTCGCCGACTCCTTGACTTTTTGGTTCAATACGCGCCATCGCCGCTCAACCGTCCCGCGGTTGTTGGAACGTCTCCTGACGACGGCAAAGAATTGACTCGAGCAACGTCTGAGGATGATCCTGTCGCGGCGCTTGTTTTCAAAACAATTTCGGAAGCGCATTTGGGCGAGCTGTCTTTCTTCCGTGTTTTCTCCGGAACGGTCACTCCCGGCATGGAACTGAAAAATTCCAACACGAACAGCACCGAAAAAATTGGCCAGATTTTCTGGATGAGCGGCAAGAAACGAACGCAGGCCGACAAACTTGTCGCGGGTGAAATCGGCGCGACCGTTAAGCTGAAGAATACACGCACAGGCGATACGCTTTGCGATCCGCGCAGTTCCTTCCAGTTTCCGGCGATTGAATTTCCGGCTCCGGTTCTGGAGACAGGAATTGTTCCGAAAGCCAAAGGCGATGAGGAAAAGATTTCAGGCGGAATGCATGCTTTGAAAGCGGAGGATCCGAGTTTTACGCTGACGATGGACGCGGAATTGGCTCAGATTGTTCTCGCCGGACAAGGCGATTTGCATCTGACGATTTTGGTGGACAAACTGAAAGAAAAGTCGGGCGTGGAAGTCGATTTCGTGGAACCCAAGATTCCTTATCGGGAAACCATTCGCGGCTCGGCTGACGCTGAAGGGAAGCATAAGAAACAGAGCGGCGGCCGGGGTCAGTTCGGAGTGACGTATGTGAAATTGGAGCCTATGCCGCGTGGCGAAGGCTACGAATTCGTCAATCAGATTGTCGGCGGAGCGATTCCATCGAAATTTATTCCCGCGGTGGATAAAGGCATCAAAGAAACGCTGCTGCGGGGCGTCATTGCCGGTTACCCTGTGGTGGATGTCCGAGTAAGTCTCTATGACGGGAAGTTTCACGACGTGGACTCGTCGGAACTCGCGTTTAAAATCGCGGGCTCTCTGGCATTCCGCAACGCTTTCAAAAAATGCAAACCGATTATGCTGGAACCGATTTATGACCTTGAAGTGCGCGTGCCGGAAGAATTCATGGGCGATATCATGGGAGACTTGTCCAGTCGCCGCGGCAAGATTCAGGGTATGGATGCCGAGGGACGTATGCAGGTGATTCATGCGAAGATTCCTTTAAAAGAACTCTATCGCTATTCAACGGCCTTGCGGTCGATGACGCAGGGGCGTGGCATTCATAAACAAAGCTTTTCTCACTACGAGGAAGTGCCGCCGGATATTCAGCAGAAGCTCGTGGCGGCTTACATTGAAGAGAAGGAAGAGGATTAGTGGAGATACTCTGGGCTCCGTGGCGGATGGAGTACCTGCGTGGGACAGCCGTGG
>CAZADO010000340.1:0-4965 GCA_964483885.1 uncultured Alphaproteobacteria bacterium
AGGTGCTGCAGTTCTTCGCCGAAAACCTCAACCGGTTTGGCTTGCAAACGAAGTGTTTCATGACCGTAGGTAATGATGTCTTCTTTCCCCATGATTGCTCTCTCGAATTTAATCACTCGTGCGTCCGACTTTTTCCTGCTCGGTCTTCACCCGACCGATGGAAGCACGATCCACTTCGATTTTGACGTTGTCGGCGATTTTAACCAGCAGCGTCTGCTGTTTCTCGCGAATCCCGGCGATAGAGCCGTGCACACCTCCTGAGGTGACTACTTCATCTCCAGGTTTCAGTTCGGAAATCATCTGGCGATGCTGCTTTTGCCTCTTTGATTGAGGACGAATCAGAAGAAGATACATCACCAGCACGATAAGAATCAGCGGGAACAAACTTCCCAAGAAGTTGCCGCCGGGTTTTGACGCTTGAGCTAAAACAGCTCCGAATTCAGAAAGAAAAAACATAAGACTGATAACCTCCCGAAGAGTATATTGTCACAACGGCGTTGAATCATCGTCAAACGGTTCAGCCGCTGCGAGGGTTCCCTGAATTTTACTTTTCCAATCGCCGAAAGTTCCGTCCGCGATTCGACGCCGAATTTCGGCGGTTAATTCCTGATAAAAATGCACATTATGCAGCGACACCAGCCGCAAAGCCAATATTTCATTCGCGACGAAAAGATGACGCAAATACGCCCGCGTGAATTCCCGGCAGCAATAACAGGAGCAGTTCGGGTCAATCGGCTCGAACACTTCCTTTTCATGCGCCGCCTTCACGGAAATGCGACCGTTCCAACTGAATGCGGAACCGTTTCGCCCGAGACGCGTCGGCAACACGCAATCGAAAAAATCGATACCCTGCGATACCGCTTCTACAATCTCTTCCGGCTTGCCGACACCCATCAAGTAGCGCGGTTTGTTTTCCGGCAGAAGTTCCGTGCACAACGCGACCATTTCCTGAAACGCGACGCGCGGTTCTCCGACGGCGAGTCCTCCGATAGCATAGCCCGGAAAATTCATGTCGATGAGCTGCTGCACGGATTCCTTGCGCAATTTTTCAAAGACGCTTCCCTGAACGATTCCCCATAATTCCTGAGGATGCCCATAGAGAAATGGCTGCTCGCGCTGTGCGTCCTGAGCTTCCGACGCCCACAGCAGCGTCTGCTGATTCCACTTCTCCGCCTGCGCGTACGACACTGGATACGGCGTGCACAAATCGAGCGGCATGATTAAATCGCTGCCGATGGCGCGCTGAATTTCGATGACCTTCGCCGGAGTCAGGTAATGGTAACTGCCGTCAATGTGCGATTGAAATTGGACGCCATCATCCTCGACGCGCTTCAGCCTCGCCAGAGAAAAAACCTGATAGCCACCCGAATCCGTCAGAATCGGCCGGTTCCAGCGCATGAACGGATGAAGCCCGCCCGCGCGGCGCAAAATGTCCAATCCCGGTCGCAGATAGAGATGGTAGCTGTTCGCAAGAATCCCCTGCACGCCGGAAGTTACCAGTTCGTCAGGCGAAAGCGTTTTCACGCTGCCTGCTGTGGCGACAGGGAAAAAGCAGGGAGTCTCTAAATCTCCGTGCGACGTTTGCAGCTTTCCCAGACGCGCTCGTGTCGCCGGGTCTTGCGCAAGTACTTCAAATATATGGTTTTTGATTTCTATAATGAGTTAAAAGTTAATTAAAAATCACCGAAAAGTCAAACACGATAATTACCCCCCTGCTTGCGGGGGGGGATAGGGGGGTCTCCTTATTAATCGCGCCCAAATCCCTCCCCCACTACCACACGTTCCACTCTCGTCAAATCTAGATACACCTGCACACTCCGAAAAATGTTTCGAAAAATCGCGCGGACATCGGCCGCTTGTCCTTCGCCGATTTCCACGACAAGCGCGCCGCCATTCTCCAGCAATTCATCAGCAAGCTCAGCGATGCGGCGATAGTAACGCAAGCCATCCTCCCCACCAATCAGTGCGCCTTTCGGTTCATAATTTTTTATTTCCGGCGGAAGCGAATCGAAATCATCTTCCTTGACATACGGCGGATTCGACACCAGCATCGTATAGGGCGGCTTCAGCACCGGCGGAATTTTCTTAGCAAAAATATCGTAGAAACACGGGAATACGCGATCGCCAACTCCGGCTCGCGCGGCGTTTTCGAGCGCGAGGTCGAGTCCTTTTTCACTGATGTCGCACGCGTCGATGATGGCTTGTTCCACCTGCGACGCAATCGCTATCGCCAAGTTGCCGCTGCCAGTGCCGATGTCAAGCATGCGAAGCGTTTCTTTATTTCGTTCGGCGATGAGTTTCTTCGCGGCGTCAATCGCTTTTTCGGCGACGATTTCGGTTTCTGGTCGCGGAATCAGCACTCCCTTTGCGACACGCATGCGAATGCCGTAAAATTCCGTTTCGCCGACGATGTATTGCGGCGGCTCGTGATTCAGGCGGCGCTTGATCAGTTCGCGCAACGCGTCTTGTTCCTCGCGCGTCACGGGCCTATCGTGCTTCAAATACAAATCAATGCGCGAGCATCCGAGCACATGCCCTAAAAACATTTCGGCATTCGTCCGCGGATTTTGAAACTCCTTCGAGACAAAAAACTCCCGCGTCGCATTCAGAAGCTCAATCACCGACCAGCGGCGCTCTATGGCTGAATCCCTCTCTACCATCTTCTAGTCACCAACCAACTTCTTGAAATCATCATCTTCCCATAGACTCTTGAAATCCTCATCCGACTTAGCCTTCTCCTTGAAAGTAGCGTCAAGCACAATTGCTTCGCGTAGATTTGCCAGCGCCCTATCTCTATCATTCCTTAACACATATAAACATGCGCGATTATACAATGCGCTGGCAAAATTCGGTTTGAATCTTATAGCCATGGTACATGATTCTAGTGCTTCATCGGGACAACCCATCTCATTAAGAACTACACCTTTACTGCTCCATGCCTCTGCAAAATCTGGTTTGAATTCAATCGCCTTCTCAAATGCAGTGAGTTGCTCTTCAAGAGGGCGATTCAACTTACCCAACGTTACACCCTTGTTGTGCCATGCATTGGCATAGTCCGGTTTGTGCTCAATGGCCTTATCATAAGCGGTAATAGCATCTTCATCGCGTTTCAGTGCATCGAGAACCACTCCTTTGTTATACCAAGCACCGGCATAATCCTCCTCGTAATCAATGGCTTTTGCGAGAGCCGCTAACGATTCTTCGTTGCGCTGTAGCGCTCCTAGTGCAGCACCTTTATTGGTCCAGGCTAAAACATAATCTGGTTTGATTTCTATTGCCTTTTCGTGAGCCGCTAACGCTTCTTCATAGCGATGCATTGCTCTTAGTGTAACACCTTTACCTGTCCAAGCTTCGGCATAGTCCGATTTCACTTCAATTGCATGTTCAAAGGATATTAGTGCCATTTCATAAAGATTCTTATGATATTGATCAAGTCCTCTTTGGAAATACTCTTCTGCCGAAAGCTCGCCACCCAAGCTCTCGAGTTTGCGCAGCTTTTGGGTTAGTTCATCAAGCTGTTTCTCGAGTTGCGGAGATGGTTTTTCAGTCATCGAAATATCAGGAATCTTGCTCCTCAACTCATCGACTTCTCGCTCGGCATTTTCTCTGAGTTTAGCAATCTGTATTACCTGTTTTTCACCCTTTTCAAGTACCTCACTGTATGCTTTTCTCTGTTCAGAGAGCGCTCTTTCCTCACTTGAAATCCTTTCCATCGTTTTGTTTACTCTACCATCAAAATCATCCAATTTCGCTTCGAAATCGTCCATCCTTTTTGTTCTCTTAGCGAAATCGGTATCAATTTCTCTCAATCTCCTTCTCGTGGATAGATAGCCCGCTGCAGATAAACAAGTAATGATAAAAGCAACAATTCCGATAATCCATGTTTGAACATTTACTGTTCTATCTATTGTTGCTTGCGCTTTTTCCGCGGCATCATCTCGAAAAGACTCTTGGCGGCGAAGATCGTGAACTTCACGGCAAAGACTGTCCAATCCATTGTTGAATCTTCCGAGACTTTTTAGTAGGGAATCTACTTTATGTTCATTCTTTGAAACAGTCTCTTGTATCACACTATTTGATGTGTTCGAAGATGTCTGACCTACTGCCTGAAAACCAAAAAGAAAGGTGCAGCAAATTAATATTGTGGTTAATCGTTTCATTATGTCTCCCCAAATTGTCTATAATGAATTGTATTATTTTATCAGCAGGTATCACTTTGCCGGGCACGCGGGACACATGCTGCGGCGGGTAATATTTTAGTGCAATACGCGGGAGCGTGTTGCCTAGTGGTGTGTTATTTGTTTGGTTGAATTCCTGCATTCCGGCCGGGTCAGGCGACACCAGCTCGGCGATATTTACCATTGCGGGTGTAGACACCCACAACGGCGAAGGAAACGTTTGCTCGTAATGGCGTGTTTTTGTCGCGAAGGGTGAGGGCACCCATTCGCGGCGGAATGAAATTTCCCCCTGTTCACGGGGGGAATTAAAGGGGGGTATCCTTATAATTTCACCAGAGCGATTTGGTAAACGGTGGTGCGTTGCCAGTGGTGGAGGGTGCCGACTTGGGAAACGAAGTTTTGAAAATCTTTCGGGCGCCAGTGGTTGACATGCTCCGGGTCGCCGCCGATTTTGAACGTCACCGATACCCATGTCAGCCATTTGAACACGGGCTCATAGGGCACGGAAATCAGCAGCCATTGCCGCGCGCATCGTGCCATCTCGTGCAGCGCTTTGTCCGGCTCTGCGAGATGCTCCAACACCTGCGAGGAAAAAGCGATATCAAAACTCTTCGACTCGAACGGCATGTTCGTAATGCTGTCCGCAAGCCATGTCGCTTCCGGATTGCGGCTGCGCGCGAAATCAATCGCCTCCTTCGACAAATCCAGCCCCGTCCATTCGCCGTCATAGCCGCGCTTTTTCATCGCGCGATACACCACTCCCTCTCCGCATCCGGCATCGAGCACG
>CAZADO010000341.1:0-3603 GCA_964483885.1 uncultured Alphaproteobacteria bacterium
TATTGACGACGAAAATCACCGGTTTGTCGCCGCGCTGTAAAATCCGCGCGATTTCGATATCCACATCCGTGACACCGATGTGCGCATCAGCGACGAACATCGCAATATCACATTCATCCAGCGCGAACAGTACCTGCTCACGAATCGCTTGTTCGAATACATTACCCGAAGACGGCACCCATCCGCCGGTATCCACCACCAGAAAATTACGACCGTTCCATTCGGCTTCAGCTAAATGGCGGTCGCGCGTCACACCGGATTCAGCGGCGGTCACCGCCTTGCGGCTGCCGATAATACGATTGAAAAGCGTGGATTTGCCCACATTCGGGCGTCCCACAATAGCGACAACAGGAAGAGACATCATTTCTCGCTTGATTAATATAGTTCAATATACAACAACCGGAGAATGTTGTCAAACAATTCTCCTCGCCCGTAAAAAGGCAAGGGGCTGAAGCCCTTTGTTGGTATACAGATGTAAGTAAACAAGGTGGCTTCAGCCCCTTGCCTTGAACAAAGAAAAGCCGCGCAGCAAATCCACGCGGCTTGTTGTTTCATCGTTATGACAAGGAAACTTGGTTTTTGATTCTAAGATGTTTCCGTTTTCTTAACTGGGATATGCAGCGTAAACTTCGTTCCTTTATCGACGACACTGTCCACCTTGAAAGTGACGCCGTAAGGTTCGAGGAGACGATGCGCGGTGGAAAGTCCGAGTCCGGTTCCGGTCGGTTCGTCCTTCTTCTCTCTGCCCAAAACAGGCTTCGTGGTAAAGAACGGCGCAAAAATACGGTCCAATTTCTCTTCCGGAATTCCGCAACCCGTATCTTCAACTTCGACAATAATTCCTTCTCCGTCCCGTACTGTCGCTATGCGCAGCTTGCGTGATTGCCTGTCCCACATCGCATCCAACGCGTTGCGCACGATGTTCATAATAGCTTGAGAAAAATCGCTGTAAACGCCGCGTACAACCGGAAGGTCTGTTGCCAGTTGAATTTCTTTCTCGACATTGTGTTTGAATTCCAAATCCGCTTCCAGAAATTTCAGTTCTTCCCGCAGAAGCTCGCTGAGATCAAGTTCCTGTGCGGTCTTATCCTGATCCTGACGGCTCTTCCACATCATATTCTGAATAATCTGGTGAACTCGCTCCGTCTGAACCAGAATATCATCCACTTCCGCCATACTGGAGTATTTCATTTTCATAATCTGAGCGAGACCATAGATACCCATCAAAGGCGTGTTGATATTGTGGGCGATGCCCGAAGCTAAAAGCCCGATGGACGCGAGGCGCTGCTCGGAAAGAAATTCTATCTCCATCTGACGCTGCCGTTCAATCAAAGCGACTTTGTCGGTGATATCCTGACAAATGACCTGCAGGATTTTTTGATACTGGAAATCAATCATACCTATCGAAAGCTGTACGCGCCGAATCTCTTTATCGACGCGACGAAGCTGCAGGTAATCCAGATGCCATTCTTTGCGCTTACCGCTACTGATGTCACTGAAAACATCGTCCAGTTGCGCTCCGATAAAACGCTTGATCGGCTGGCCGATAAGTTTTTCCGCGGGAAGACCAACGAGCCGCGATGCCGCAAGATTGACATCGCGAATCGTTCCGGTGGGAATATCTAAAAGGCAAATCGCATCGATGGCATGATGAAAAAGCACCCGGTAGCGTTCTTCGCTCTCGCGAAGCTGACTTGTCCTGCGTTCGACAAGCTGCTCGAGTGCTTGCTGATAGAGTTCATTCTCTTTTTCGAGGCGCTGTTTCGCGTCAGAAAGGCGATACCGTGCCAGTGCCCGTTCGACAACCGTCAGCAGTTCTGCGCTTTTAAACGGTTTCGAAATATAGTCATAAGCCCCAAGGCGGATGGCTTCACGGGCGGTCTCAATCGTCGGATCCCCCGTGATGATAATGACCTGCGTATTGTTGTGAAGCCCTTGAATGTAGCTCAACAGCGCAATCCCGTTCGTGCCCGGAAGATGAATATCCACAATCGCGACAGGGAAAAAATGCCGATCCAGATTGTGGATTGCAGAATCAAAATCCAGACTGACCCGGGGTGCGTAGCCTTCGTGCTTGAGCACCTCTGAGATTGAATCGCATACCGCGGTTTCATCATCAACAATTAGAACTTCCACCGCGTCACCGGCCAGACGTACGCCTTCCAAGGTAGATGTATCCGATGGATACTCCCCCCGATTTGCGCCCATAGTTTCTCCTTACTAAAGAGCGGCAGACTCGGCATAGGAAACTCCTATGCCCAGCGCGTTGTCAATCGCCCTTTTTAAATCAGCAATTTTGAAAGGTTTGCTGAGCAAAGCACTGGCCTGCTTCCTGCGCTGGTCCCCATTGCCCGTTTCAGCTCCATAACCGGTGACCAGAACAACCGGAACCTGCGGCCTCTCGCGCTTAACCGTTTCCAGAAGCTCTAATCCATTGACTTCAGGCATATGAATATCCGAGAGTATCAAATCAACGGACTCCCGATGAAAAATATCCAGCGCTTGTTGTCCGTTGAACGCTCCGAAAGTTTCATAACCCAGCAACCTTAAAATTCGGGACAGCATGTGCACCATAAACTGCTCATCGTCCACCACTAATATGCGTTTCTTTCGCCGTTCGTTCAGTTCGTCCGCTTCGTTCGTGCTTTTCATCTGTGAGGCATCCACATCAACCATAAAAATCTTTCCAAGTGCATATTCCTTAATCTTTGGATCTGCAATACGCGCCAGCTTTTGAATCACACCCTTGATCTTCGCGACTTCCTGTCGTATGTAATCAAAGGATTGTAAAACTTCAGCATCGCTTGATTTCAACTTGAGCTGCAGGTATTCCGTACTGCTCAGGATAACATTCAGAGGAGTATTGACCTGATCATTCAAAGCAACCGCGGTCTGGACAATCGCTTTCAGCTTTTCTTCTTCCAATTCGCTCGTCTGCAAATCACGCTGCAATTGCACTTTTTCCAAACCACGGCGAACTCGAAGTATCAGCTCCGAATCCTCGCAGGGTTTCATTAAATAGTCATACGCGCCCAAACGAAGCGCTTCAATCGCGGAGCCTATAGACGCAAAACCCGTGATCACTATGACCACGGCGTCCGGTTGACACTCCTGTGCTTTCCTTAGAATGACCAATCCATGGACATCCCGCATGACCAAATCGGTCAAAATCAAATCAAACTTGGCCGTTTCGAGAAACCGAAGCGCTTCCTGTCCATTATCGATGGGGACAACATCGAATCCTTCCCGCTCAAGAATCTCTTCAAAACCACGCAGCACCAGAGAGTCATCATCCACCAACAAAATTCTCACCCGTTCCTTCATCATCACACCCTCTTCCTCTTTATTCACATCTTCTCTCTTGACGGCATTCACCCCAGCGCCGCCCTTTGGGTCACCGAACTCCTGTGGCTTCAACATTTCTTTTCCTGCATTCATTCAAACGAATTCACATAATACAAAAAGCTGTTCAAGTTACCCCTTTTCCGACTTAATTTCAAGACTTCGGATCAAAATATTTAAACAACTTTCTAAGAAACTATACTTATTACATCGCTTCTAAGAGCCATACATAGCTATCAGTAAAGATTGCAAATCTTGCCA
>CAZADO010000342.1:0-2813 GCA_964483885.1 uncultured Alphaproteobacteria bacterium
AGTAATCCGTCTTTCAAAACTACGATGCGGCTGCCCATTGTCATCGCTTCGACTTGATCATGTGTGACATAAATCATCGTCGCGCCGAGTTTCAGATGCAATTTCGCGATTTCAGTGCGCATCTGTACGCGCAGTTTCGCATCGAGGTTTGACAGTGGTTCATCGAAAAGAAACACTTGCGGATGCCGCACAATCGCGCGTCCCAGCGCGACACGCTGACGCTGACCACCCGATAGCGCCTTCGGTTTGCGCCGCAGGTAATCGCGCAATTCCAAAATTTCCGCCGCTTCTTTCACCCGCGCATCAATTTCACCTTTGGCGAATTTGCGCATCCGCAAACCGAACGCCATGTTTTCATACACGGACATGTGCGGATACAGCGCGTAGTTCTGGAAGACCATCGCGATGTCGCGGTCTTTGGGATGGACATCATTCACGACGCGCTCGCCGATAGAGATGCGACCTTCGGTGATAGTTTCGAGGCCTGCAATCATGCGCAAAATCGTGGATTTTCCGCAGCCTGACGGTCCGACCAGCACGACGAATTCGCCTTCCTTGGCGGTAAACGAAATATCTTTCGCCGCGGTAACATCCCCTTCGAAGATTTTGGTAACGTTCTCTAAAACCACTTGTGCCATGGATGTGCCTTTTTATGTTTCAGAAAAGAATATACGAACTTTTTTCGACTTTCGCCGCATCTACCGCCGAGGCAGATTCCCTAATCTGCCCGGAATATTTATTTAAGGAGAATCAGCTTTTGTGTTTGCACGAAATTCGCTGTTTCCATTCGGCAGAGATACATGCCTGACGGCAAATCGCTCGCATTCCATAAAATCGTATATGAACCGGCAAGATGTCGGTCGTTAACCAACGTCGTTACTTCTTGCCCGAGCAAATTATAGATCGCTAATTGAACATGTCCCGTTTGTTTTACATCATAGCGAATCGTCGTTGTCGGATTAAACGGATTCGGGAAATTCGGATGAAGAGCATGACTCGCAGGTACGAATGCAGCCGGTATGTCTGCCGCAGTCTGATGATAATAAAATGCGCCGATGTCTGCGATGGTGGTATCTGGATCATAGGGCAATTCCGGATCACCTGCATCAATGCACGGCGAACCTTCCAATAGGTGATAATCCCCTGATGCCGTATCCACAAACATCGGATCGAGAAAGATGTTGTAATAGGTATCACATGAATCGTCGTTGGCATTTGTGTTGGTGAGTTCACCGATGCTATCAGGGCCATGAGAAGAATCGTTATCGGTGAAAACAATGTTTCCTCCACCATTGTCGAAAAAGTCACAATAGGTGATTTGGCTCCCGGCACTGTTTCGAAAATGGATTCCCGAATGCTCGCAATAGGCAATTATTGTACTATTGAGATATATTGAAGAATTGTCACAATAGATTCCACCACCCCACCATGTCGTATTTCCGCAGAGTGTGCAATTCGTAAACGAAGGGGATGATGTGCGGCACCACACCGCGGCATCTGCCGCAAGGTTGCCATGAATAGTGCAATTCTCAAATATTGGCGAGGAAGAATCTCTGCATGAAATACCTCCACCGCCCATAAAAGGAAATCCATCCCTGTCAAGCGACATGTTGCTATCTATCGCACAATTCTCAAAGACAGGAAAAGCTCTGCTACAGTATACACCTCCACCACAACCATATTCAGAAATGCTTTCTGTCCAATTACTACGAATAATGCAATCTGAAAAAATGGAGGAAGAAGCCCAGCAACAAGCTCCTCCACCCGCATAGGCGGAATTTCCCCGTAAACTGCAATTCGTGATAGTTGGTGAAGAATAGATGGCAGATATTCCTCCGCCATAACTTTGAGATATATTGTTATTAAAGGTGCAGTTTGTAAAAATAGGCGATGGTTGATCCTGACAAAAAACTCCCCCACCGTCGAGATAAGCAAAATTACCGCTTATATCGCAGCCTGTGAACACTGCTGAAGATTGCGTACAACCGATTCCACCGCCTTCGCCGAATGCTTCATTATTACTTATGATGCAATTTATGAAAGAAGGTGAGCCCGTTCCACAATATATTCCACCGCCAGCAGCCCAATCCATGCATCCGGCTCTGTTATGACGAATCACACAATTTGAAAAGACAGGTGAACTGTTATATCCACAAAGAATGCCGCCGCCAAAGAATTCTGTACATGCGTTGCTGATGAGGCAATAGGATAATCGACTGGCGGAACTTGCAGAGCTTAGAAACCTTATGCCTTGCCAACGATCTTGAAATGGCTCGACATCCGTTGTAAACATGATGGAATCATGCTCAGTCCCCTCAGCAAGGAGAATTCCCCGAACTAAAAAGGGATGTGGCCCATCAAAGTTGAAAGTCGTTCCGGGCAAGAGGTGCAGAGTGTCGCCCTCATTGACATAGATTGTATCGGTAACGTGAAATTCGCCCGGGCCGAGGTTACCGCTTAACGGTCCGGAAAGCTCAGCAAAGCCTCCTTGAGTAAAGGCGATAAGGAGTAGGAACGTGCAAAGCTGTTTCATGGCAGCCTCCTTTTGCCTGATTATTTCTGACAGGTCACAGACCTGCCCCTACCATTTATCGTTTGGACCAGAAGGCGGAATCGTAGACGCGGGATGTGCCGTCACCACCGCCGCCGACCCAGCGTCCCACTTGTTTTTCGACCGCACGGAATTCGCCGATACCTGCGCCGCCGTGGTCGTCCTGCGCACCGACGAAGACAGCAATTTTCCAATCGGATGGCTCGCCATTAAAATATTTGCACGGCAATGCGAAGCGAATCTCTTTTTTCGAAACATCGCC
>CAZADO010000343.1:0-3925 GCA_964483885.1 uncultured Alphaproteobacteria bacterium
GTACTCTGCTTTCGGGTTTGAAAAACGCAGAGGCCGCTCGAAGCTATGCGGGTTGTCAAGGAACCAACTTCTATGACTGGGAATGGAGTCCGTATGATTCCATACCTCATCTCGCGAGCATGGCATGGAATCTTGGTCCTCATATTCTTCATACACCGATTACATTTTCCGATTCGGCTTCTACCGCGCCTATTGTGGCTGAAATTTATCCCGATAATCAGCCGCCTTCATTGCAAATCAATCTGACGACCACCTCGGTTCACTATCGATTATTACCGGGTGGTTCTTGGCAGACAAAGCCGCTTTCTTCCGATGGAGCAGACCTTTATTCTGCTGATATCAATCTAACAGCTCCCGGAACTTCCGGCCTCGAATATTACATCGAGGCGCATGATTCGCGAGATCGGACACATACGGCTCCGGCGGATGCTCCCTTCAGCCTATTCAAAGCGAAATTTCCGGAATACTCCGGTGAAGAAATTCGTCAGGGATTCGATGCGCCCGTCGCTACGATTTCCTTTTCCAACGGACACCTTGTCGTGCGCTGGACTCCGGTTATAGGCGCAAGCGCTTATGAAGTACATGGAGCCGCTGATCCGGAATTCACGCCATCGCATTCGACATTCATCACGACCATTTCGGCGCCGTTCACGGTGTATATGGAGATGATGCCGCTAAGTATGCTGCCGGACAGATTTTTCTACCGCGTCGTCGCGGTAAAATCAAAAAAACCTTCAACGGATCATATAACATCACGCTAACTTTTCACCTGCTTAATCCAGATAAAAAAACGTCCGGGAAGAAAATTTTCCGGACGTTTATCTATCGCACTTGCGATATCTCTATTTCGAATGGTCTTTCTGATGATTTCTCCCCCCATGAACGCTGTGCTTCATCGTCGGCGCTTTCAAAGGAGACATCTGACCGGACTGAACCTTCTCAATCGCTTCCCGCACTGTCATACCATGGCAGGAATATATCACCCAACCCATTTTGACGGAGTCCCTAAAGGCTGCGGGGCCGATATTGCCTACAATAACAGTTCCAATGTCCAAACCAACGAATCGACTAACACCATGAGTCGGTTCATCTTCGCCTTTGCCCTTTATGGCACTGTATTTCTGAGTATCAGGATCAATGACAATATAATAGTCCGCACCACCGAATCGCTTATGGATTTTTGCGTCTAAATCTGGGGCTGTTGCTGCCACTAAGAATTTCATGGGGACTCCCGTTTGTGGTTCTGTCTATGACTAATGGAATGCAGGAAAAAGCCACCGCTTCATCGCAGCTTTTTCTCAATTCTTTCCCAGAGTTTCTTTATGTCCGAGGAAATTTTCCCATTCCCAAATTCAACGATGCTTTTTCTCGCAATCTGAGCTTTGGTGACGATACTGTCATACCCAATTTTTCCTGCCACTTCGACTCCGTGCTGTTCCGACCAGTTCTGAATAGTGTGACAAACGGAAGGATTGATGTCCCATTTATTCACACATACCAGCGTGGGAATTTTAAAGTGAGTGGTTAAATCCACAACGCGTGCCAAGTCGTGATGGCCTGACATGGTTGGTTCCGTTACCACCAATACTAAATCGGCGCCGGTAATGGATGAAATAACCGGACAACCTGTACCCGGAGAACCATCAACGATGATGAAATCCAATTCTTGTTCGCTGGCGATCTGCCGCGCGTTGGTTCTCACAACCGTTACCAGTTTACCGGAATTCTCGGCGGCAATCCCCAGCTTCGCATGAACCATAGGACCATAACGCGTCTCAGATATAAACCATTCTCCGGCTTTTGTTTCGACCATGCGAATGGCGTCATCGGGACAGATGTAGTAACATACTCCACATCCCTCACAAGCAATCGGATCAACTGAAAATACTGACTGTTCTTTCTCTATAATCGCATCAAATCTGCACTTCTCCATGCAAAGCCCGCATCCCGAGCATTGATCTGGCTGGATGACTGCAACCTTACCACCATAGAACGCTTCACGTTTCTGAATATTTGGTTCTAAAATAAGGTATAGGTCGGCGGCATCCACATCGCAATCGGCCAGGACAGCTCGCTTAGCCAACGCAGCAAATGAGGCAACAAGGCTTGTTTTGCCCGTTCCTCCTTTACCGCTGATGACAACGAGTTCCTTCACGACAAGGCCAATCCTCTTATTGATAATTCTCTATTCATATCTAAAACTTTATCCGCTAACCTGTCAAAATATGCTCTCATATCCTTTGAGCTTTCTACTAAAAGATGGCCACTCGAGTAGTCTTCCGCTGCACTCCGGTCATGTGGAATTTGTTCCAGAATCGGTATTTCCTCTTTCCGGCAGTATGCTTCAACTTGACTATCTCCAATATCACATTGGTTGATAACAACCCCGAAGGGCAGTGACAATTCTCTGACCGTTTCAACTGCCAGTATAAGGTCGTTCAGTCCAAAGGGCGTGGGTTCGGTAACCAGCACAACATAATCGGCACCGCGCACAGCTTCGATCATCGGACACGATGTTCCGGGAGGCGAATCAATCAGCACAATGCTATCCAACGGTATCTCCAACTTCACCGCCCGGATGAGGGGAGGAGACATTGCCTCACCGATACGCAAGCGACCGGCAACATATTTTATCTCTCCCGATTGGCCAACCTCCAGTGTCCCAATTTCGTGCTCAACTTCTTCAATGGCATGCATGGGACAGACAAGACTACATCCCCCACAGCCATGACATAGATCAGGAAACGTTAAAACCTTTCCCTTGATCACAACGATGGCACTGAACTGACAAATCTTTCCGCACTCACCGCAACCATCGCATTTTTCTGCATCTATTTTAGGTGTCGGGACACCGAAAGTCCGGCTCTGAGTGATCTTCGGTTTTAAAAAGATATGACCGTTGGGTGCTTCCACGTCGCAATCGACATAAGCTGTTGTGCATCCACGCGACGCGAACGTAGCAGCGAGATTTGTCGCAATGGTGGTTTTGCCTGTACCGCCCTTTCCACTGGCAACAGCAATCGTCATGACTATGCGCGATTTAGAGCTCACTTGCGAGTCATGCGGGATCCGCACTTGGGGCACTGAACTTCCAAACACGGGACTCCCTGTTGGTGCGGCACTGTCGCACCGCATTTTGGACATACACATTCACCCGCAGGTCCCGCTCCGTAACCACCGCTTTTTCGTCCGAGACCACGGCCACCGCCTTGCCCGGAACCACCCCCACGACCTCCTTGCTGCGATCCACCACCTCTTTGCATTTCCTTTCTCCTTTAGAGCTTAAAGTTCTGATGAACTCACCAATGACCTTCCACGTCTGGAGCTTCTACTGCCTGAAGCTCGCCCTTTTCGAGTTTCTCGAGCATCTCTTCCACACGACCTTGACTTCCGAGAAACACTTTTATGCCAGCCGCGTTCAAAGTCGTGAACGCATTCGGGCCACAATGACCCGTTATGAGAGCTTCCGCTCCCTTGCTTGCAATGAGTTCGGTCGCTCCAATCCCCGCTCCACCTGCACGATTCACGTTCTCGGTGTTGTCGATTACCTCGACTTCATTTGTTTCGGTGTCCACTAACAAGAAACGTTGGCATCGTCCGAAACGAGGTTCTACTTCACTCTTGAGATCGTTTCCTTTGGCGGTAATGGCTACTTTCATTGCATCTCCTCTAATTTATGTGAACTTTTACATTCAAATCAACCGCGGTTGCAGTGCCTAAATATTTCATAGGGTACTCCTTGCTTTGTCCTGCTCGCTTTCGGATTTAAACCTTACCATCCTCCAAAATATCCAACCAATCCCACGATAAATCCGACGATAAAATTTATCGCTTTCACGACAATAAAACCTCGCCGTGAATGCGCCAGCATCGGCAACATGCCATGACCGTCCTGCACGACGGAACTGGCCAAAAGAACGCTGAA
>CAZADO010000344.1:0-5443 GCA_964483885.1 uncultured Alphaproteobacteria bacterium
GAAGCGGACAAAGGTAATCGGTATGCCGATGCAAAGAATGAGCGTTGCAATAATATTAAAGGGAGTGATAAGTTTCTTGAAGTATTCATTAAAGGACATTCCCAGAAATAGTTTGTTTTGTAACCACTCCATGAATGTCAAGTTTTCACCGGTAATCGTCCTCATGATTTGGCCTCCTCCTCATGGGACGAATTCCCTTCTTCCTTCGCAATCTCGTTTCGACGTTTGGAAAACAGATAGACGCCGGTGAAGAAGACCGGCCAAAGCGTCAGTACCAGCGGGACAGCGGACAGGAAACCGCGCGTCAGTTCAGGATAGGGAGTGATGCCAAGGTCCATGTCAAAGCCGACTTTCTCGAAGGGAACGCCGGTGATATACATCCAACTGGTTCCGCCGACTTCATGTTCGCCGTAGATGTAGTCGACATATTTATCAGGATTTCGAATAATTCTTTCGCGTGCCAAGCGAATCAAGTCGCTTCGTTTGCCGAATGTGAGTGCCTGAACCGGGCAGACTTCGACGCAGCCGGGCAATTTGCCTTCTTTGGTCACGCGATCATAACACATCGTGCATTTCATCACGCGAGGGTGGAGCGGTTCGTCGTATTCATAGGTCGGAACATAAAACGGACAAGCCGTCATACAGTACCGACATCCGATACAGACACTGGCGTTGTAGATAACCGCTCCTTCGGGCGTTTTGGAAAAAGCCGAGACGAGACAAGCCGAAGCGCAGGCAGGCTCATTGCAGTGCATGCATTGCTTCTTCACATAAACGGGTGGTTTGTCTGGATCCGTATTCGGATAGCGGTTGACAATCGTATGTGTTTTCGAAGTCGTCCGTCTTTCTGTTTCAAAGACGGATTTGTCTTCCGGGGGTGGAACCGGCGGGGGTAAATCATTGACTCTGGCACAAGCTTCTTCACATTTTCGACAACCAATGCAAAGGGTCAAGTCGGTAAGTACGCCGTATCGATCCGGCCAGCCCGTAAAGTGCTCCTGCGCTTGCGCGACAGAGCTGCCAACGAGACCTGCTGCACCAGCAACTCCGGTCATCCCCAGAAATTGCCTGCGAGTTATACTCATAGATGCCCTTCCCTGAAAGGTTTGTGAAAAATTATACAAAAATAGCAATAAAAATACAGGGTTTCGCCTGCCACATCATGCGTTGCAGGACGATTCCCTATCACGTACTTCAATATAGAAAAAAAAATTAAATTGTCAAGGTGATACTCTGTTTTTTCAGAGAATAGGAAGATAGCGAGAATATAAAATTGTAGGAAAAAACAACAGTTTTATAATTCCAAAGAGGCATTCAATTTGCTCTTTAAGATTGAAGAAGAAATGGTGTAAATTCCTTGAAGATTTTACGGTCAAAAAAGTTAAACTGGCTTATCGTGGGTACATGTAAAAATCTAGAAATACTACATTTCTCTTGACTTGGTTAATTCTTCTTCCTATATTATATCTAAATCTTTTAAAAGCATAATTCTTCTTCGAATTTCTTCGTTTACGAAACAGCTACGATTTCGATTTATAGAATTCATCAGGGTTGAAGAAACCCTAAAAATACTAAAACGTTTTATCAATCTGATTCCTGTCCGTTCTTTTTTTATAGAGTCTTTCTTAAAGTAGTGTCTAACAAAAGGGGAGTATTATGCACTCGAAGAAATTCATCTACCTATCACTGATGGCTTTTATCGCCATCACCTTCATCTGGGGGGCCAGTCAAGCGCCTTCTCAAATTCCGGATAACCAGTCTCACCTCGACGAATTCAATGTCTCCTGCCAGACCACATGGGACGGCAACTCTTGGGAGAGTTGTCAAACCAATGCGGTCACAGCTCAATCAAGTTTCATCGCGACATTCTGCGTCACAGCTCCATCCTGTAATTACAACTGCATCGATGAGCACATCCACTATCCTCCTTCCAGGGATGCATATCTAAAGGCAACAAATTTAGCGCCCGGTCAAAGCTTGAGCCATTTGATTTGCCCCGGAGGTGAACCCTGCCCACAATGCTGCCTGACCTATCACTGGACGACCACTCAGGGCGTTGGTTATTATATTTACGCCTACAACACGACTACTAGCTACAGTTGCGGTCCCACAAAGGCAAGCTTCAAGGGGAGAGACTTTAATTGTGTCTATGATTAAAGAGACCAACACGGAACTCCGATATAATGAGTGTCCGATGTTGGGTAGCAGAGTCAGCTGTAAACTGGCTCTGATACGCCATACTCTGCATTCAAAGGGGAGGACATTATGATATCCCTGATTCTTTGCCTTGGGCTGCTTATTCAAGTTCCCCAAAATCATCAGACCATTTCTGATGCTATTGACAACAGCGGCCCGGGCGACACCATTCGAGTACATCCTAATATATATTATGAGCAGCTCAAGTTACCATCGCATGACATCGTACTCGTCAGCGATTTTTTCTTTACCGGCGATTCGTCAGCTTTGTATAATACCGTCATTGATGCCTCGGATTGGGCAGAAGAAGATACCGCATCGGCCATTGTAATTGTCAAGGGCTCTACTCGAGCAACCACCATTTCCGGCTTTACCATTACAGGTGGACATGGCGTCAGTAGGGGCCCCGGTCCTATTTATCGCATTGGCGGTGCGTTTTTCGTTGAAAACTCTGCTCCGGTCATCTCATCAAATATTATCACGGGCAATCAGGCGGGCGGTTCTTCCGCCATTGCTGCCGAGTACTCGAATCCGGTGATTTCCAACAACTTAATCTATGGAAATCAGCAGTTTGGAGCTGTCATTGGGCTCTCGATGTCTTCCGGAGGCACGCCTGCTATCATTGAAGCAAACAACATTGGAGCGAACGCTGAACTCCCGGGGGACCCGGAACAGTGTTGTTCACAACACATCGGAATCAATTATTCTGACGCCATCATTCGATCCAACTATATCCATGATCATCTTGGATTCAGCATAATAGGTGTATGGATAATGAATTCGACAGTGGAACTTAGCGAAAATATTTTTGAAAACCTGCACTTCAGAGAGTGTACGCTTGTTCAACCTCAGCGGTGCGCTATCGTCACAATTCGCCGTTCCGCTTTGAATGTCTCTAATAACACATTTCGCAATTGTTCGATTTTTGAGGCCAACTGCTTGGAACTCGATGAAGCAGATGTTTATGGATACGGAACTATATCGGGAAATACATTTGAGAATATCACAAATCCAGAAAGTGGCGGATATGGCGGTGCCGCACTCGGAATCATGAATTGCGGAGTAAGAGTTTCGCAAAACAGGTTCATCGGTTGCGAATGTGCGGGAGCTATTGGCATTTCCATCTGGACACAATTTCCCGAGTGCAGTGTCTTCGTAGCTGAAAATGACTTCAGTGGTAATGATTACATTAACCTGTCAGGCGTATATCAAGCATCCGCCGTAAACATGGCAACAGATGGCACAGGAAAAGCCTTCCTTAGCGGCAATAACTTTATAAATAATAAAAAATTTGCCGTGAATATGCTCTATTATGGCAGCGACAGTTTGACCTACTACATGGATGCCGAACAAAATTTCTGGGGTGACCCCAGCGGCCCTTACCATCCAATCCTTAATCCCTCCGGACAAGGGGATACTATCGCAGGACGTGTGGATTTCAATCCGTGGTTTCTCGTAAATGATATTGGAGCCGATATAAGCCAAAACCAACAAATTCCAGAAGACTTTTCTCTGCTTGAGCCTTATCCAAATCCTTTCAATCCCGGTGTGACATTGCCTTTCGAAATAATCAAACCGGGTGAGTACTCAATTGAAGTCTTCGATTTGCTGGGCCGACTTGTCTGGTCGCAGACACAACAATTTAGCACCGGAAGCGCGGCTCACATATATTGGCCGGGTGTCGCTCTCGACAATAGTTCAGTTTCAGCCGGCATCTATTTCGCCCGCGCTACATCGGCCAACCAAATCACTCCCGCCCGCAAACTTATCTTGTTGAAGTGATTCCCTTTTCCACAATAATAAAAAGCGGCGCCGGATTTTCTTTCCAGCGCCGCTTTTTTAATTTCATAGCGATTTTTAAAGCAAATCACCTTTCAAGGGACGAAGCTGCTTGTTTGCTCGTTGACGAACAAGGTGTTTAGACTCCTTGCGCTAACGTCGTAATGCCAAATTACTTCGAGAATGGCTTAATCACTGCAATTGTATGAAACACGTCTTAGGAAACTTCAGGCGGAGTTTCCGGTGCTTTGAAACCAAACCCACCCGTGGGTTGAGGGTGGCCGTGCAGTTTGATTTCGCCGAATTGTTTCTCGAAGCGTTCGATGTTGTCTTTTAAAGCATTCAGCAGGAACTTGACATGAGCGGGGGTCATGATGATTCGGGCTTGCACGGCGGCTTTGGGAACTCCGGGTACAAGCCGCGCAAAATCGAGAAAGAATTCCGCCGGGCTAAAGGCAATTAAAGCCAAATTCGAATACGTGCCCTGGCCGACTTTTTCTTCTAAGGATACGTTGATTTGTTGTGGTTTTTGTTGTTGCATTGGTTTCGAAAATCCTCCTGTTTTACGGGGCTCGGCGTGGTCTTTTGTATGACCGATTCGGCGCAGCCAGTCCAGATTCAAAAGGTAACCTTTCTTGATGATAGGAAAAGAAGGCATCCTGCAGCCGTCGCAACTCTATGAAATAAAACGGGTGCGCTGCGTCATTGCCAAGCCAATTCTTCATATCAAAGAAACAGAAATTCCTGCTAAAAGTCAAGCAATCACTTGATGTTTCCCTGCAAGCGTTTCTTCAAATTTTTTCTCGGAGGCATTTTCTTTATTTGACTATTACCTTTTACAGCCGTAACTTAAGGAAAACCGGTCGGCTGCCGGATGTTGTTGTCGGAACTTCACGGGGGGACACGGGGTAAAAAGATTACTTAATCTTGGAGATAAAAAACGCATATGGCGAAAGAAAATCCTGGTCTTATGGTTGACGAAGAATCCCTTGAGATGCATAAGGCTTACAACAATCCCGCGTTTCTGCATTCCCCGGACGCCCGCACGGTAAGAATTCTCACCGAGTATTTGGAACCACAGGCACGCCTCCGGCGCGAAAAGATACGCGGGACGATTGTTTTCTTCGGTTCGGCGCGCTCGTTGCCTTCCGAAGACGTCCGCCCGATTTTAGAAGAAGCGGAGCGGCGTGTTCGTGAAGAGGGGGATTCGAAAGCATTAGAAGCTTTGGAAAACGCTCGGGGGATAGCTCGTAATTCCCGTTACTATGAGGAAGGGGTGGAGTTAGCGCAGAAGCTGACGGAATTCTATCAGACACAGCCCAATCAACGAGATCGTTTTGTCGTTTGTTCCGGTGGAGGACCGGGGGCGATGGAAGCAGCGAATCGGGGCGCTCGTCAGGCAAACGGGAAAACCGTGGGTTTCTGTATCAGTTTGCCGCATGAACAATCGGCCAACCGTTATCTGATG
>CAZADO010000345.1:0-4221 GCA_964483885.1 uncultured Alphaproteobacteria bacterium
TGATTGCGCTTCGAATTCTTGCTCAGCGCGTCGAGGATTGCTATTTTATTCTCGGAGTCGTTCATTCTCTTTTTACGCCGATTCAGGATAAATTTTCCGATTATATCGCGACGCCAAAATCGAATATGTACCAGTCGCTGCACACGAAAGTTTTCGCTCCGGACGGTCGCAAAGTAGAAGTTCAGATTCGCACGGAAGAAATGGATCGGACGGCGGAGTACGGCATCGCGTCGCACTGGTCATACAAAGAAGGAACGCCTCGCCAGAATGATTTGGATCAGCAGATGGCATGGATACGCCAACTGCTGGATGCCGGAAGTGACAGTACGTCATCCGGCGAATTTCTCGAAAATCTTAAAATTAATCTGTTTCAGGATGAGATTTTTGTCTTCACGCCGCGCGGAAGATTGATGACGCTGCCTCAGCAATCAACGCCGGTGGATTTCGCTTTCGCCGTGCATACGAACATCGGATTGCACGCGATGGCGGCGAAAGTCAATGGCAATATCTCCCCGCTTTCCCGGCCGCTTAAATCCGGCGATATGGTGGAAATAATCACCTCGGCAGGGCAGAAACCTAATCCCGACTGGCTCAAATTCGTCGCCACATCCCGCGCGCGAACAAAAATCAAACGGTGGCTCAAAGAGCAGCACTTCGAAGAATCGATAACGCTCGGCAAAGAAATTATTCATCGCGAATTGACGAAGCTGCGCCTGAAGAAGTCAGATAAAGAACTCGAAGAGCTTGCCAATTCTTTCGGTCGAAGCGATTTGCCCGCGTTTTACGCCGCCCTCGGAGCGGGAGATATTGGAGTGCCCGCGGTCATTCGGAAATTGCTTCCTCCCGACCGGCCGGAAGTGGCGGAATCCGTTTTAACTCGCGTCATTCGCAAAGTCAAAGGCGTCGGAACCAGTGTGCGGATTCACGGTTTCGATAATATGGCTCTGCACTTCGGCAAATGTTGCCAGCCTTTGCCTGGCGACCGCATCACGGGCTTTATTACTACCGGTCAAGGGATTTCGATTCACCGTGAGGACTGTCCGAATATCTCCGAACTCATGCGGCAGCCACAGCGAAATATTCAGGTCGAATGGGATGTTGACCGGGACACACACTTCAACGTTCGCATCCGCTGCATGGCGGAGGATCGTAAAAATCTGCTTCGGGATATGACCGAAGCCATCGCGTCGCAGGATGTGAATATCATCTACCTCGACATGAAAAAGGAAGATGCTATCTCGGTCGGCCATATGGTGCTGGAATTGAAATCCCTGCCGCACTTAACGCGCGTGATGAAGCGCATTATGGCTATCCGGGGAGTCTTTCATGTGGAAAGAATCGGCGAAGACACTCCCTTCGCAAAGCAAACCCGAAATCCAGAAACATAAAATACCTGCGCAAATGCCAGAGGAGGCTCCATGCGTACTTTTATTAAGAAAGATGTTGTCGAAAAAGTCACACAAAAAAGTGGCGAGCGTCCCGACACCGTCGCGAAAATCGTCAATGAAATTTTCACGACTCTTCGGGAAATCATGGCGGAAGCGGATAACGAACTCCGTATCGAAATTCGTGATTTCGGTGTCTTTGAAGTCAAGAAAACCAAGCCGAAACCGAAAGCACGGAATCCCAAAACCAACGAAATCATTTATGTCGCCGCTCGTCGCAAAACCCACTTCAAGCCCGGCAAACTGCTGAAGGAGGCACTCAAAAGACCATTGTCGGAGGAGTCGTAATTTTTGCCGCGTCTGCTGGGAATTGACTACGGAGCCCGCCGCATCGGCATTGCACTTGCTGATGAAGCCGTCAGGGTGGCCGTTGGAGTCGCCATCTGGACGCAGCGCGGCGCCGAAACAATTCGCCAGCTTAAAGAACTTATCAAAGAAGAAGACATCGAACGCGTTATCGTTGGCTATCCACTGACGTTACGCGGAGAAATCGGTCCCAAAGCCCGCGAGGTGGATGTCTTTATCGAAAAGCTCGAAGCGGCGGGCATCCCTGTCGAACGTTGGGATGAACGTTTCACGACGCATCAGGCGAGTCGCGATGCTCGCGAAGCCGGTCTGTCCGAGCGAAAACAGCGTGGCCGCCTCGATATGTCCGCAGCCGTTATCATGCTGCAAAGCTACCTCGACGCTCATCCATAACATGCGCCGTTGTAGCCGCAATAACGAAAACCGCCGGACAGAGTCGCTCAGGCCTTGGCCGCAATATTCGCCGTAGGAATTGCCCTAAATAGAACTGCCGCGAACGGATGGTAAACCAAAAAATCGCCGCGAATGGGTGCCCCCACCCTTCGCGAAAAGATATTCGTTGCGGCGAGTGTCCCTATAATGTTCACCGTGGTGTGTGTCCATACCTAAATGTTCGCCGTGGTGGGTGTGTCACCCGCCCGGAATTTAACGAAAGTCCCCATGACCCAAAAAATCAATGTCGGAATCCTCGGAGCGGGAGGGATGGCGCAAGTCGTCCACATCCCGCTTTTACGTAGACATCCCGAAGTCAACCTTGTGGCTATCTGCGACCTTGACAGCAAGAAAGCCGCTTTAGTCGCGCAAAAGAACAAGGTTACGCACTTTTTCTCGGATGTCGAGCTTTTTCTCAAACTCGACGAGCTTGATGCGGTTTTCGTTTGCACTCCGACCAACTCCCACATGGCTTTTTCTCTGGCCGCACTTTCCGCGGGCAAGCATGTGTTGGTTGAGCAGCCCGTCGCGCGCACTCATGCCGAAGCGATGCGTATGGTTAAAGCGGCAACGGACGCCAAGCGAACGCTGATGGTCGCCATGAATCATCGCTTCCGTCCCGATTCCATGATATTGCGGAACTTTCTCGAAGCGAATGAATTAGGTAAAATCGTGCGTGTTCGCGCGGGCTGGTTGAAAAAGCAGCATATTTGGACACGCCCACCGTGGGTGATGAATCCGAAAATTTCCGGCGGCGGCGTGCTGATGGATATCGGTCTGCAGATGTTGGACATATCTCTCTGGATTCTGGGTAATCCGAAAGTGGAAAAGGTGTCTGCTACCTCTTCCAAAATCCTCGCAGGTCGAAAAGTAGAGGATACCGTTTTCGCTTTCTATAGGCTTCGCGGGGGAACCAGTTTGACGGTGGATGTTTCGTGGTCTATGATGGCGGAAGAAAGTGTGGCCTACACGCTTTTCTATGGGAAGCAAGGCTCGGCGGAATTGAATCCTTTGAAAATCACCAAAGAAATGCACGGAAACCTTGTCAATGTAACGCCGGGAAAATCGCACACATCGTTGGATCTATATAAAAAATCATTCGAGTTCGAAGTGGATCACTTCGTTCAATCGGTGCTGCACAAACGCAAAACGATGTCTTCCATCGAAGATGCGGCGAGTGTCATGGCCATCATCGAAGCCACCTATAAAAGTATCACTGATGGTCAGGAAATAACGATGGCTGAGTCTTGACAGTGCCGTCGCGTAGCGCACGATTCGGATTTTTCTTTGCGGCGGTTCTGGGAGTTTGCTCGTTCCCGCCGTCGCCGCTGAGTCCACTGGCATGGATCAGTCTTGTACCGTTTCTTTATGCTTGCAGGCATTATTCTCCCCGCGCGGCGTTCGGTCGAGCGTATGTAGCGGGTTTGATTTTCTTTGGGGGGATTTGCTATTGGATCGGACTCAACGCCGGAGCGCCTCCCGCGCTCACGTGGGCGTCCATGCTCGCGACCATCGCTATTTTGTCACTCAATTGGGCGGTGTCCGCTTCGGTCTGTTCATGGGCTTTGCGGCGCGCCGGATTGTGGGGAGTGTTGCTGCTTCCGGCGATTTACGTAAGCTTTGAGATGTTCTTTGGGCTGGGGGAGATGGGTTTCTGCTGGCCGATATGGGCTTTATCGCAAGTTCCTCTTTTGGTGCCCTGTCAGCTTTGCGATTTGACCGGTGTTTTCGGCCTTTCTCTCTGGGTTGTACTGATAAATACATTTCTGTTCCTTGCCATCGAGTTGAAAGGAGCCGTTCGGACACGAGTTATTGTCTTCGGAATTATTCTTTTCACAGGTCCGTGGATTTACGGTGCTCTTCGATTGAGCAATCTTCATTTTTCGAAACAGGTATACATCGGTGTTGTTCAGGCGAACATCCCGGCCATGCGCAAATGGGAAATGCCTGCCGATGAAACGATTGCGCTCTATAGAAAGCAGTCAGATATCGTTCTGAATGCCCGCCCCGACTTTTTAGTGTGGCCGGAAACCGCCGT
>CAZADO010000346.1:0-4285 GCA_964483885.1 uncultured Alphaproteobacteria bacterium
ATCCAGAATATGATTGATACCCACGCGAGCCTGCGCCAGAGCTTGACGCATTAACTCAGATGAGATGCCTTCAATTTTGATGTCCATCTGGCACGCGGTAATTCCATCTCGCGTTCCGGCAACTTTGAAATCCATATCGCCCAGATGATCTTCATCGCCAAGGATATCGGATAGAATCGCGGTCTTCTCTCCTTCTTTAATCAGCCCCATCGCGATGCCCGCTACCGGCTTCTGAATCGGAACACCTGCATCCATCAAAGATAAGGAACCGGCACAGACCGTCGCCATGGATGACGAACCGTTAGACTCCAGGACATCCGATACGATTCGAATGGTATAGGGGAATTCTTCGAAGTCCGGCAGCATGGAATGCAAGGCTCGCCAGGCAAGGTTCCCATGCCCGACTTCCCGGCGCGACTGTCCCAAGAATTTGCGGATTTCACCGACCGAATAGGGAGGGAAATTGTAGTGCAGCATGAACGGTCGGGTGAAAACACCTTCCAAAGAATCGATCTTCTGCTCATCGTATTTCGTTCCCAGAGTCACCATGCCCAACGCTTGTGTTTGGCCGCGCGTAAAAAGCGCGCTTCCATGTACTCGCGGTAGCAGCGCGACGGCGGAATCAATCTCACGGATATCCGTCAGACTCCGGCCATCCAAACGCGCACCATCTCGCAAAACATTGGTTCGCATCTTATCGCGAACTTTGTCATGGATCCAGTTCGATATATATTTTTCTTCCTCAGGGTACTCTTCCGCATACGTTAGAATCGTGTTATCCTGTAATTCATGCAGGCGCGTTCGCCGCTCCTGTTTCTCGGTTATACGAACCGCTTCCCCCAGCGGCGCATCGAGTTCCTGAGTTAATTTCTGATCCAATTCCACATGGCGAGGTTCGGGTGTGAACTCGAACTTGGGCTTGCCGACTTCAGCGACCAACTCTTTTTGCAACGAAACGATCTGGCGAATGACATCGTGTGCCTTGCTGATCGCTTCAATCATGATGTCGTCGGAAACTTCGCGCGCTTCTCCTTCCACCATAAGAATCGAAGATTCGGAACCCGAGATAACAAGATCAAGACGACTTTTCTTAAGTTCATCATAGGTTGGGTTAATAATGTATTCATTGTCCACCAAGCCCATACGTATCGATGCAATAGGCCCCTTGAAGGGAATCTCCGAGACACTCAGAGCAGTTGATGCGGCAATGGCTCCGAGAACATCCGGGTCGATTTCACCGTCCGAAGAGAGCACCGAAACCATGACTTGAATTTCGCAGTGAAATCCATCGGGAAACAGAGGGCGAATAGGACGATCAATCAGTCGGGCTGATAGAATCTCCTTTTCAGAAGGACGGCCTTCCCGCCTGAAAAAACCACCGGGAATCCGCCCGGCAGCGGAAAGTTTTTCTCGATAATCCACCGACATTGGGAGAAAATCGAGTTCCGTCTGTACATCAAGATTCGCCACAACTGTTGCAAGAATGACCGTGTCGCCATAGGTCAGCCAACAGGTTCCGTCGGCTTGTTTGGCGACGCGTCCGACTTCAAGAGTGAGTGGGAGACGTCCCAACTCCATTGTTTTTCTACTAATCATTTTCCTTCTTTCTTCCATAGGGCTTAGCGTCGAATGCCCAATTCCGTCGTCAGTGACCGAAAGCGATCAAGATTGACACGCGCAAGATAAGTAAGTAATCTTTTACGGCGACCGACGAGTAGCAGCAGACCCCGCCTGCAATGGTTGTCCTTTTTGTGAATTTTTAAATGCTCCGTTAAGTCACGAATGCGTTCGGTCAGCATCGCGATTTGAACTTCAGGCGAACCGGTATCGCCTGCTCTGCGAGCATACTTTTCAATGGTTGCTTGTTTTTTTTCGGGATCCCACCTCATGTGTTCCTCTCATTGCCTTTTATTGTTTATTCGTTCTTGTTTTAGAGAATTGTCTGATTTACGACAGAAAGCCATCAGGCTTTGTTAAAAATGGCTTGATCTTCAAGAATCGATAGACACTGTTTGACATCCTCGCTGATTTGCTTGCTTAGGTCAGTTTCTGTTGAAAACTTCCGTGATTCACGAAGCCACTGAACGAACTCGAGTTTCAGCGTCTGGTCATAGAGATTTCCGTCGAAACCGATTAAGTGGGCTTCAATAGACCGCTTCTCATCCGGGAATGTCGGATTCTTGCCTACCGAAATAGCCGCAGGGTAATGCTGTTCTTCCACATGCGCAACGCCACAATAAACACCGTCGGCGGGAATCAATTTTATATCGTCGGAAAGCTGGAGATTCGCTGTGGGAAATTTGAGCCTCTTTCCCCTTGCAGATCCCGAAATGACACTGCCTCGAAGTGCATAGCGATAACCGAGCAACTCCGCGGCTTGTGTGACGTCGCCCTGATTCAGTATGTTGCGCACCTTCGAACTGGAAACAATGATATCTCCGACTTCAACAGGATTGAGCACTTCTACCTGGAAATCCAATTCTCGGGACAACGCAATCAGGCTTTCCCGATCTCCTCCCCGATTCTTTCCAAAAGCATGGTTATAGCCAATGACGATTCGCTTCAGACCGATTCTTCCTTTAAGGACAATCTTCGTAAAATCCTGATGCGAAAGTTCCGAAATAGTTTTGTCGAATCTCAAAACACACAGGAGATCAATCGGCCACTCACGGAGGATTTCGATTTTTTCTTCGGTCGGCGTCAAAAGCTTTATCTCTTGCCTCGCATCCGGAACGACGAGACGCGGATGGGGTTCAAACGTCACCACGACACTGCGCAAACGCTGTGCTTTGGCGCTTTCAAGAAGCCGTTTGAAAATCTTCTGATGGCCGAGATGGATACCGTCGAATGAGCCTACGGTCAGCGCAGAATCGCGGGAATCAATAAAACTTGACCACGGGCCGAAGAATATTTCCATCGAAAATCACTCTCAAGCAGTAAGCTCGGTTCGCATTTGAGCAACTCGCTCTATCGTTAACGCATTTTCCGTACGGTACGAACCTACCGCCGTGCGGATAAGACTGGCCAAGGTTCCCCCCCAACCGAGTCGCTGGCCTAAATCGCGAGCTAAGGATCGGATATAAGTTCCTTTGCTGCAGCGGACTCGAATCTCAATCTGAGGACGTTCAATTCCAAGAAGTTCTATCTGAGAAATCCGCACTTGGCGTGCTGGAATAGCAGGCGTTTCTCCGCGGCGTACTTTGCGGTAACTGCGCTCACCTTGCAGCTTAATGGCCGAGACAATCGGCGGTACTTGAAGAATGTCTCCCTTGAACTCCGATAAGGCATGTTCAATCGCTTGAGGAGACCAGTCTTGAATTGGAGATTCTTTCAGAATGTCGCCGGTGATATCATCGGTCACGGTTTCGACACCGAAGCGAATCGTCGCCAGATATTCTTTGTCAAGGGCTTCGAAATCTCCCGCCCACTTCGTTGCCGCACCGCAAAGAACAATCAGAACACCTGTTGCTGCTGGATCGAGCGTTCCGGCGTGACCGACCTTTTTGAAGTGCAATAAAGAACGGATTTTTCGAACTACATCGAAAGACGTCCAACCGGGAGGCTTAAAAACAGACAGCAGCAAGGCAGCGTGCGCCATCACCTAAACCGATGCGGGATTGAATTCTGAGGCTCCTACTGCCTGCAGCACCACAGGGAGAAGCCGGTCGCGAGCGTTCTGCATGGTGCCGCGCATGCGAAGCCCCGCAGCTTTGTAATGTCCGCCACCGCCGAAACGTTCCGCAATTTTGCTGACATTCACCCGGTGTTTCGACCGGAAAGAAATTCGGATACGATCATCAGGCATTTCGGAAAAGAGCATGACCACTTCAACACCCTGAACTGAAAGAGCGATATCCGCCAGCCGGTCGGATTCCTGCACCTGATTTTCCGGAGTCATAAATATCGTAATAACTTGTCCGTCAGCATACATGTCCAGCGACATCAACGCCCTGTACATGGCGTTCAAATCCGACAGTGGGATTTCGTAATAAATTCGCTCGGTGATTTCCGCAGGGTCCGCTCCAAGGTCCGCAAGTCTTGACATGATTTGCAGCGCTCGCGGGGTTGTATTCGAAAACCGGAAACGTCCCGTATCCGTTAAAATTCCCGTATAGAGACACGTCGCTTCTTCCGGTGTGGGCGTAATTCCGAAATCTGTAAATATTTCAAAGATAATTTGACAGGTTGCGCTGGCATCCAGATGAATCAGGTGGATATCACCAAATTCATCATTGGATACATGGTGATCGATGTTTGCGATTTTTGCATTGGGTGCAAGATTCTC
>CAZADO010000347.1:0-3827 GCA_964483885.1 uncultured Alphaproteobacteria bacterium
GCCGCGGTGGGGGCAATTCCGAAGACATGATGAAGAAAATGATGGAAGGTGAAAAGATTTGGGTAAAAACCTATCTGGCATTGCCGCCATCAAGCGAAGACAAAAAGTGATGCGACCTATCTGCTGAAATCAGCACGCCTGTTGATGCCCGGCGAAAATTTACTTCCCCACCTCCCTGATCCAATCCTTTAAAAACAAAATGATGTGGCCGAGAGAACAATCGTTATCTCGGTCTTTTTTATAGTTCATGTTATTGGCGCAACACTTTCGTTGCCTATATGAGCGTTTTTCGATTGCTTTTTCAGGTGAATTGATATAAATTGTATTAACTTGAAAATTTCTTCCCGCCGAGCCGGGTTCAGCGCAGATTCCCGTTTAACCGAATGATGAAACCTGCGCGCGTAACCCGGCCGGAATCCACTCACCAATGGAGATGGTTTATGGTAACGAAGAAGATTATCGATGACTTTCTTTCGCACAAAAAGCTGGCTGTCGTTGGAGTATCTCGAAAACGGGGGAAGTTCGGAAATATGGTGCATATAGATTTGACGAAGAAAGGGTATCAAGTTTATCCGGTGAATCCTCATCTGGAAATCTTTGAAGGGCAGCCGTGCTATCCGAGTTTGACCGCGTTGCCTGAAACCGTCGGCGGAGTCGTGATTGTTGTTCCGCCTGCTCAAACCGAACAGGTCGTGCGCAATGCGGCGGAAGCTGGAATCCACCGTATCTGGATGCAGCCAGGAGCCGAATCACCCTCGGCTATCAGTTTCTGCGAAGAAAACGGTATCAAAGTCGTGCATGGTGAATGTATTTTAATGCACGCAGAGCCGGTAAAATCCATTCATGGCCTTCATCGCTGGCTGTGGAAACTGCTGGGCAAATTGCCAAAATAGTGTTAAGAATTACAAATAAAAGGAACAAAATGTCCTTCTTCCGTCTCTTCTTAATCACTCTGTGCGTCATCATCCTATCGGTGGGATGTTCTGAAAACAATTCAACATCTCCGGTCAGCAGGTCTGTCCCGCACGAAGAGAGATGGGGAATCTATGCGCTCGATATCGTGACAGGGGACGTGGAATTACTCGTCAGTTCACCTCAGGCATTTTCCCGACTGGAGCTTAACCGCGCCGGAGACAAGCTCATCTTCTACCAGAAAATCAATGGTAGCAGCGACGATTCCAGCGAGATATGCACCATCAATATCGACGGCAACGGCTTCGAAAGACTCACCCACAACAATTTCTACGATCTTTGTCCCACGTGGTCCCCTGCCGATACACAAATCGCCTTTCTTTCATGGCATAACGATTTGGATCTCTATATCATGGATGCTGATGGAAGTAATATTCATGAGCTTTATGATTCAGGCTCTCACGATTCGGATCCGCACTGGGGAAATGACAAAATCGCTTTCACGGCTTTCAGTAAAATCTGGAGCATAAAAGCTGACGGAACAGAACCGACTCAAATCACCGATCCTCCTCGCGCGGGAGAATGGGGAAACGCAAATCTTCCTTTCGGCGACTACGACCCACGTTGGAATCCGGACGGTACTCTCATTGTCTTTGAGCGTCTGGAAGCTGACAGCAGCGTTCACGGTAATTACAACATCTTCGTCACTAATCCCAACGGAACCGGAGAAACACGCCTGACGGACACCGGTTATTCGCAGGGTTTCGCGAGCTGGTCTCATGCGGGAGACAGAATCGTTTTTATCGTCGCGGCAATTGGCACAGAGGGCAAATATGATATCCACATGATGAATGCCGACGGAACAGATAACCAAAACATCACGCCCGATTATTTCCCCGCCGAGTTCCTATGCCACACGCCTGTTTTTTCCAGTGACGATTCCAAAATATTCTTTGCGGGAGAGTGGTGGGAGTAAACTACTGCTTCGCCACATGCATAGTCTAAGCGATGACACGTCCCTGAAACATTTCGCTCGCCTGTCGGTCTAAACTCTCTGAGTGTTCACATTCTGTTCTCTTCAACAAAAAATAGGAAATACCATGCAAACCTTAAAGAACGCCATCTTGGCAATTATCATGCTGATCTCTCCGCCATTTATGACTTACGGACAAAGCCCTGCGATTCAGAGAGTTGACAATTTAACGAAAGAAGTCTCTGAATCTGATCAATTTTCCGGCAATGTGTTAATCGCTAAAGATGGGGATGTTATTTATTCGAAATCGTTCGGTATGGCTGATAAAGATTTGAATATTCCGAATAACGAGGAAACGAAATTCAACATCGGCTCCATCGGCAAGTTTTTCACCTCGATTGCCATTCTGCAATTAGCAGAGGCTGGCAAACTTGATTTAACCGATTCCATCGACAAATACCTGCCGGATTTCCCGAAGGATAAATCGCAAAAAATCACGATACACCAACTGTTGCTGCACACATCCGGACTTTCTAATTACATGACGCACCCGGATTATGCGGACAACAAACACCTGTACCGCACCATAGATGATGTCCTGCCGCTGATAAAAGACGAAACGTTGGAATTCGAACCGGGAGAGCGATTCGGTTACTCCAACTCCGGCTACATCGTGTTGGGAGCGATTATCGAGAAAGTTTCCGGAAAAAAATACGCTGCCTATATACAAGAAAAGATCTGGCTGCCTGCAGGAATGAATAATACCGGATTATTCTACAAAGAACAGACCGTTGAAAACAGAGCTACCGGTTATGTCAAAAATGATTCTGGTTCAATGATTACGAATGTGCTCTTGGAACCGCCTGCGTTTTCCGATGGAGGAGCATACAGCACGGTTACGGATTTGTTGAAATTCGATTTGGCCTTACAGAATAACACCTTGCTATCCGAAGAATACAATAAATTATGGTTTACACCTCAAGACGGCCCATTCGCTTATGGCCCGGCATTTGTCCCCGCTGACAGAAGCTTCTGCGGGAAAGAAATCTATGGCGGAATGGGCGGCGCACCGGGAATCAGCGCCAGCTTCAATCATATTTTGGGAGATAACTACACAATTATCATTCTCTCGAATTACGATGAAATCGCGCTGCGACTTTTTCCAAGAATCGAATCCACTTTGTATGGTAAAAACTAATCTTGTGGAAACATGCTGATTAAACTAAGCGAATGCGACGTAAGATCATACCGCAAATCCGATGCGGATTCCCTGCCGCTTCATGCGAATAATCGAAAAGTATGGATGAACCTCCGTGATGGATTCCCGCATCCGTACACTCGATATGATGCTGAGGCTTTCATCAAAATGGCTCTTGAAAAGGAGCCTGAAACTCATTTTGCGATTGCGGTGAACGCTCAAGCTGTTGGCGGAATCGGATTCAGTTTGCATACGGATGTAGAGCGCGTATCGGCGGAAATCGGCTACTGGCTCGGCGAATCCTTCTGGAATCGTGGCATCACGACCGAGGCACTCCAAGCAGTAACTCGTTATGCTGTGAAGGAACACAAACTGACACGGGTCTATGCCGTTCCTTACGAATGGAATCATGCGTCCTTTCGAGTATTGGAAAAAGCCGGCTATGTTCTCGAAGGTCGAATGCGTCGGAGCGTCATCAAGGACGGAAAAATCATTGATCAATTGCTTTATGCCTATATCGTTTCTGAGTAGATCCGGGAGGAAATGAAAATGTCTTCAAAATGGATCTGCATATTTTATCTCCTCTTGCCGCTTATCGGCTGCCAGAATCATAAACCTGCGGAGAAAAGCGCTGACGTCGCTCTCTATTCAGACAAAGGCGCTTGGGATGAATCCGTGCGCGCCCTGAAGAACATGTTCCAATGGATGAATTATTCCGTAGCGCTGATTGACGCGGATTACTTG
>CAZADO010000348.1:0-3010 GCA_964483885.1 uncultured Alphaproteobacteria bacterium
CGATGCAGCGAAGAAAGCGGTGGCGGCTGTATAGTTGTATCTTTCAATTTGATTTTTCAAACAACAATCACGGATAACTAACCTCATGGCAATTTTAGTAAATTCAAACACACGACTCGTCGTGCAGGGAATTACCGGCGGCGAGGGAACGTTTCACACAAAGCAAGCGATAGACTACGGCACAAAAGTCATCGCAGGTGTGACTCCCGGCAAGGGAGGGATGAAATGGGAAGATAAAGTGCCGGTGTTCAATACTGTCGAACAGGCGGTGCGCGAAGCGGGCGCGAATACATCGGTGATTTTCGTCCCACCTGCCTTCGCGGCGGATGCGATTTTGGAGGCGATTGACGCCGGTATCGCTGTTATTGTAACGATTACCGAAGGAATCCCCGTTAAGGATCTGATTGTCGTCAAGGAAGCATTAAATCGCTCTGGAACGCGTATGGTCGGCGGGAACTGCCCGGGAGTGATTACGCCGGGGCAGGCTAAAGTCGGTATTATGCCGGGATTCATTCATCAGCCCGGTCATTGTGGCGTTATATCGCGTTCGGGAACGCTGACCTATGAAGCCGTCAAACAGCTTTCGGATCGCAACATCGGCCAATCCACGTGCATCGGCATCGGAGGCGACGCCATCAATGGCTCGACGTTTGTAGATTGTTTGAAGCTTTTCAACGAGGATCCGGATACAAACGCCGTCGTACTCATCGGTGAAATCGGAGGTACGGCGGAAGAAGCCGCTGCGGATTACATCAAGAAGAACTTCAAAAAGCCGGTCGTTGCGTTTATCGCAGGCCGTACCGCACCTCCCGGACGGCGTATGGGACATGCCGGAGCTATCATCGCCGGTGGGAAAGGAACCGCCGCGGAGAAAATTGCTGCGCTTTCAGAAGCCGGAATACAAGTGTCCGAATCACCGGCAGATATAGGCGCAACCTTAGAGAATGCTCTTAAGGCAGTATAATCTAAAATCTGCCAATACATTATTCGGAAAAAGTGGAACAGCTTTGCTTCTCAGTTGCTTGTTTGCGATGGAATGAAAATTTCCATATTCCTTGATTTTGTGAAAGAAAAAACGTAAATTTTAAGTCTTACTTTATCGGAGGATACCATCATGGGGTTGCTTGCCCCGAATCCCAGTGTGATTACGAAGAGTGAAAAGACCGGCCATGCGCTCGAGATTAATGAGGTGATGTGCAAGGGCTGTGTGATATGTGTCGAAATCTGCCCGAAGCTGTGTCTTGAAATGGTGGATGTTATTGACCGCTGGGAGGGAGCGATCGTGCGGGTGAAGGATATTGACGCGTGCATCGCTTGTGGTCTTTGCGAAAATGAATGTCCGGATTTCGCGATTTTGGTATATGCAGCGCCAAAAGCGAAAAAGAAAGGAGCGGAGGCCTAAGAATGTCGCAAGTTGTTTTCTGGACCGGAAATGAAGTTACTGCTGAAGCAGGAATCGCTGCGGGTTGTCGCTTTTTCGGAGGTTATCCCATTACGCCTTCTTCCGAAATCGCCGCTGTGATGGCCAAACGCCTTCCGATGGAAGATGGAATCTTCATCCAGATGGAGGATGAAATCGCAGCAATGGGTGCTGTGATTGGCGCTTCAATGGCCGGCGCAAAAGCCATGACGGCTACCTCGGGACCGGGTTTCAGTCTAAAGCAGGAAAACATCGGCTTTGCCTGTATGGTCGAAGCTCCCTGCGTAATTGTGAATGTTCAGCGCGGAGGACCTTCAACAGGATTGCCCACTCACCCCGCACAATCGGATTTTATGCAGGCGCGCTGGGGAACACACGGTGATCATGCCATCATTGCGTTGGCGCCGGCCTATCTGCGCGAGCTGTATCTCGAGGTGATTCGAGCGTTCAATCTCTCTGAGAAATTCCGCCTTCCCGTCATTATTCTGATTGATGAAATCCTCGGGCATATGTCGGAATGTTTTGAGGTTCCCGAACCGCATGAATATACGATTTTCAATCGCGTGAAACCCGACAAACCGCCGGAAGAGTATAATCCGTACGAAGTGTCCGATGGCGAGCTTGTTCCGCCGATGGCAAATTACTTCGAGGGTTACCGCTTTCATTCGACAGGTCTGAACCATGATAAAACCGGTTTCCCGACCACGAATCCGGTGTTGTGCTACGACGATGAAGTCCGCAAACATGAGAAAATTGCGCAGAATCGGGCGGAAATTGATAGCTGGGAAGAAGTCCAAGTTGATGATGCGGAGATTCTGGTGATTGCTTTTGGTTCAACGGCACGAGGGGCTCAAACAGCGGTTGAAGAAGTCCGTAAGGATGGAATTCGCGCAGGGCTTTTCAGACCGATTACCGTTTGGCCTTTCCCGGAAAAACGCGTACGCGAGTTGGCGAAGGGCAAGAAAGCCGTCATCGTCGCTGAAATGAACCTTGGGCAAATGATTCTGGAAGTCGAACGCGTCGCCCACTCTGATGTGAACATCATCGGTTGCCAGAAGACCGGCGGTATCCCTATTGAACCCTATGAAATTGTTGCAAAGATTCGAGAGGTGGTTTAAGCATGGCTTTTGATTACACACCTTATCTTCGAATGTCGAAACTGCCTCACCTCTGGTGTCCGGGATGCGGCATCGGCATTGTCGTAAAGAGTATGATTCGTGCGATTGATCGGGTGGGGTGGGATAAAGATGACATCGCCGTCGTTTCGGGAATCGGATGTACATCACGAGCACCCGGCTATCTTGACATGAATACGCTCCATACCACACATGGCCGAGCGATTTCGTTCGCGACCGGCATTAAACTTGTTCGACCTGAGAAGCATGTGGTCGTCATCGCGGGCGATGGAGATATGACCGCTATCGGCGGAAATCATTTTATCCATGCTTGCCGCCGGAATATTGATATCACGTGTATCATTGTGAACAACAATATCTATGGCATGACCGGCGGACAATACTCTCCGACGACACCGCGGGGTGCAAAGGCAGCGACGGCGCCATGGGGGAATATGGACTCATGCTTCAATCT
>CAZADO010000349.1:0-7813 GCA_964483885.1 uncultured Alphaproteobacteria bacterium
AAGACGGAAACCAAGATCTGGTGATTGCTTTACAAGATTTAAAAATTCTCGTGCGCGTTCTCCTGTGCCTATCAGCAGCGTCGGTGACAGGCCTACTCCGCGACGCCTCAAAAATTTTAGAATCGTCAACAGTAAGACGCGCCCTCCGGCCAATACCAGATAGACCAATCCGAAGTAGGTTAGCAGAATAACGCGTGTCAGCGGCAGGGGATCACTGTATTCAAAGGTTACAAGAAAGAGCAGAATCGTTCCCACAGCCGTTGTCCGCAGCACATAAGCCGCAATTTCTTTTCTTCCCTGTACCGGATCAAAGCGATAGAGATCGAAAAAGGCACCGATGAAAATCCAGAAGAGCCAGAGGACGACGCTCGGCAGCAATAAATCGACCGCATAGAAATGAACCGGGTTGACAAAAAAACCTGTACGGAATCGCAGATAAAACGTTGCATAGAAAGCAAGCTCTAATCCGATTCCGTCAAGAAAGAAAATAAGAAAGCGCAATTTGGCGCGCTGAGACATCATCAATATAACCTAAAAGCCCGGAATGCGAACCTCACAATGCCCGGGGAACTCCTTCGACGATTTCTTCAAAAAGTTCCAGTGTAGCTTTCGCCGCTTGCGTCCAACTGAAAAGCTGCGCTCGCTGCAGTCCCTTTTCCCGAAGCTGTTCTCGCAACGGTTTGTCCGTCAAAAGACGCTGTAGAACTTTTTGCATATCCTGAGTGTCATTCGGATCAAAATAGAGGACAGCATCCCCTCCAACCTCTGGCAACGATGAAACCTTCGCTGCTCCCACCGGACATCCACTCACCATCGCTTCCAATAATGGAAATCCATATCCTTCATATAGAGAAGGAAACATATAGCACGTCGCTCGTCGGTAGATATCGCGGAGTTCTTGCGCGGGCAAGAAACCCGGAAGAATGACATGATCCTCGATTCCGAGCACGCGGCATTTCTCCCGCAGTGCCGGTGCCTTCCCTTCATTCCCCCCGATAAGCAATAAGGCATACTGCTCTTTTAAATTTCTATCGAGCCCGGCGTAAGCGTCAAGCAGTCGCATGAGATTCTTTCGAGGCTGCAGGGCTCCCACGGACAAAATAAATCCTTTTCGGAGATTCATATTTTGAAACAGTCGTTCCACGCGCTCCGAATGGGAATTTTCCGAAGTGAATTCGGGATCATATCCACTGAGGATTTTCACAATCTTTTGAGAAGGAACTTTCAGCAAACGTTGCAAATCATTCCGCGCAGAATCCGAATGTACAATAATCCGATCCGTGACTTGCACCGCATGTGCAATCATGTGCTTCAGTAACAAACGCCGCCGAAGTCGGAACATCTGTGGAAAAAAGTAGTACGCGATATCGTGGACAGTCGTCACGGTACGGAAAGGTCGTCGATAGGGAATATGATGGCGATGGAAGTGAAAAAGGTCAATCCCTCGTCTGGACGCTTCTCCGGGAACTCCCAATGTCTCCCAGATGAAAAGGGGGAGATTAATTGTTACCGTTTCGATATCAAGTGCCTTCAATTCGGGCGGCAAACCTGTTTGGTCTGTGAAAAAAACAATCTCATGCCCTCGCGGCTCGGCCAGCATCGCCTGCGTTAAGAAATAACGATAGTTGTCAACTCCCAACCGCTGACCGCTGAGAGAACGGCAATCAATCCCTATCCGCACGAACCGTCTCCTCCCCGCCCAGCCAGCAGCGGATAAACGTCTTCAAATCCTGACGAAATTTAGCAGGCGAACTGGTTTCTCGCACGAATTGCCGCGCCTTTTCCACGGACTCATGTGTCTCGTCTTTTGAGTTCAGCACGTGTCTCAACGCATCGGAAAGAGCTGGAATATCTTTCGGAGGAACAAGTGTGCCACGCTCTCCATCGCCCAGCATTTCCGGAACCGCTCCGACCGAAGTGGCTATAACCGGAACTCCTTCCGCCATTGCTTCCAGCAGAACAAATGGATAATGTTCGGTATGCGATGCCAATACACAGGCATCGCATAATTTCAGAAGCGCGCGTCCATCCGAGCGGTAACCCGTGAAAATAATCCGCGGCATCATTCCCAAGGCAAAACATTGCTGAACGAGGCTCGTTCTCTCCTCACCTTCACCGACGATAATAAGCCCGCAATCCGGAAAGTCATTCGAGATAGCAGCGAAGGCTTCGAGTAAATCGTAAATCCCTTTAGCGCGCCGCAGAACACCCACGAAACCAATCCAGCGTTTGATGCCTCTCTCGCGGCCGTTTCGAGTTAACTCTTCCCAATCCGCAGCCGCTTCCACAGGAAAATCAGAAACACAGGGACGAAGAAGCACACGCGAATCCGATGATGCTCCGAGGCGTTGGAAAATCTGCTCATCGTAATGCGCCAGAGCAATCCAGTCGGTGATAAAGCGGCCCAAAAGACGTGTTTCCATCCGGCGTAATTTGGATTTGACAGCAGCTTCTTCCGGCGGATCAATCGCATGTGCCGTAATGGCGATGTGTTTCACACCCGCCAACCGCAACGTCGAAAATATCGTTTTATTCCCCCAGAAAAGCGACGATAGTTGTAGGTTTGCATGGCGAATTCGATGTTGCCGAATCTCCTGACGAAGAGTCTGAAAGGCGGATAAATCCAGACGACGATTAATCCGCAGAGGCAAGACGCTGGCGTGCCTATCGCGAGCGGTTTTTTCAATCTCAGCATTGACCGACGAAGGCGGTAAAACAATTAACGTCGGCCACAGCTCCGGCTCCAAAGCACGCAGCACATCGCTAAAATAACGATGCGCCCCGCCACCGGTTTCCATGTCACCGTATAGGAGCCAGGGCAATCGCTTCATTTTCCTTAGATTCCTGATCACATGACAATTTCGCCGCGATGAGTCCCGCTAGCCACCAGAAAGGTACAAACATCGCCGCACTTAAAAACGTCGCCCCCAAAAGGAAACCGATTAAACTGATTCGCAGCCCGATGGCAAGGTTATCTGTCATCGCCGCCTTGTCGAATCGATGTCGTCGAGCTCTTGTCGCTTTCAGAAGCGACACAACAAAACCGCCGAAGAGAAAAACGGCTATAACGCCTCCCTCAGCGACAATATCAATATAGCTGTTATGAGAGTACTTCGGATTATTCATTTTCACGTAGGAAAGCGAATGCTGGTAGTAATTTCCGAGACCGACTCCGAAAGGAAACGCATCAATCGCCATATCAATTCCTCCCTGCAGCAGCCGTCCCCGACTACGAAGCGAGGCATCTCCCGCACCGGAAGTCAACGATTCGACACGTTCCATAAGTCCAATCGGAAGCAGAATCAAGAGAAGCGTAACAATGCCGCCGACAAAAAGGAAAAGACGAAGTCGTCTGCGTTCCGCCCATAGACACAACAGCAGCGCAATAAAGGCCGACAATAACGCCGCTCTCGAAAGGCTGACAAGAATCCCCACGACCACTGAGACAAATCCACCCGCCGCGATAAGCTTTGTTGTCCATTTCAATCGAGTTCGCCAAAGAGCAAACGACACACCGATGAGTGCCAAAAGAGCCAGCGCGAAATAATTCGGATCAAACCAAAGGCCAAAGAGTCTCGTAGTTTCTACGGCGACGTATTGAGAGAGCTCTCCGGCAGCGCCGCTGAAAAAAAATCGATAACCGGTGTAGGCGGAAATGAGGACGGCAAAGGCAGCTCCCCCTAACGCCGCAAGAATAAGAGAAATCAGCTTGCGGTAATTTTGAGCCGCTTCTACTATCAGAAAAAACACCAGCAAACTTTTAACATAGAGTAGCAGTGCTTCCAATCCGGGTTTTGCATTGGCCGCCCATACGAGGGTAGCCGTCATCCATGCCAACCACAGGAATGCCCAGCGCGCCGCATTGGGAAATCGCCATTCGAAATTGCCGCTGAGCAGCTTTTTTGTCGCAAAGACTGCAAGGGTCAAAACGACAATCGCTGTATCGATTCCCGGAACGATACTGGCCAGACGTCCGAAAAGCGAGAAGCTGATATAAAGCGCTCCCAGCATCGGCCACTGGAACATAGCGACTAATCCAAGGACACCTACAAGACCCAATCCGATTAGACTCGCCCTTGCTGAAAAATGCCAAAGAAGAAGCGCAGCCGGAAACAGCAGCGCCAAAGCTATGGCCAATCCATACTCACTGTGAAACCAGCGGCGTAAAAATCCGCGTAGGTGTTTCGTGGGGATACTCCTTCTTCAGGCGGACGGATTCATCGTATCTTTTCGGCGTCGGACGGCATCCTTAAGAGCGAGAAGTTTCTTGTGTTGAGGATGGTCCGGCTTAGCGCTTGCAGCCCGGTAATTGTCAAGAATAAGAGCAATAGCGATTGCAAAAATAAAAGCAGCAGCGGCGGCGGCAACCACCATAACACCGCGTTTCGGCCATGACCGCTTCGTTGGCGGAACAGCCCGGTCAATCGCCTGCATGGTCGGAGTACGGCGAACTTCAGCGATACGCGCTTGTTCGTATTGCTGCACTAGAAACTGGTACAGGAGCTCCTGCACGGTTATATCCCGGAGGAGTTTCAGGTAAGTCGCGCCGTAAACGGAAGCGTCGTTCAATGAGAGAATCAATTTATCTTCGGCATCTTGTTGATGGCGTTCCACAAGCTGGCGCATCTGCCTGCGCACTCCCGTCACCTTCCGTTGCAGTTCTTCGACCAAAGGATTATCTGCAGGCATCATTTCGCGAGCCATGGCGAGTTCAAGTTCCGCCTCTAATCGTAAGACTTCCAATTCAGCCGCAGTTCTTATCGTCGCCTTCACCTGTTCTTCAACATCCAGAACACCTGTACGCTGTTGAAAAGAGCGCATGCTGTCTTCGAGAACCTCCAGTCGTAGGCGTGAATCTTCCAAACGTCCGCTAATAAAAGCCTTCTCGAAAGTTGCCTTTTGTGTCTTCAATTCCTGATTGCGTCGATCGAGCTCTTGCGAGTAAAAATTCGCCATTCCCGCTGCCATTTTCGGATCATGAGAGGTCACCTCAATCGTGACGGTTCCGTCCTGCAGATCATACTGGAATTGGGTACAGCCGCGGAGCTTTTCGATAATATCTTCAATGGGAACGTCGTCCATTTTCCATATATCCCGCAGAGCAAACGTATCAATTACTGCTTCACTCATCGACCGGCTGCGAAGAATCGTCAAATAGATTTCTCCCGGAAGCGCTCCCATCTGAGCCGCAAATCCGGCCACTCCCGGCAAACCCGCCAATTTCGACGAGATGAAACTCGACATATCCAACGGCTGATCCTGACTTGGGAACAGCGTTGATGTTGCCATGTAACGCACGGGAACAATTAGTGAAAAAATTACCGTTACAATGACGATAATCCCGACGAAAAGCACTAAGAAACGTCGCCAGCGAAAAAGGAACGTCAGGAAATCAATGAGATTGATTTTATCAGAAGTCATATGATTCGTTGCTTGCCTCCCCGTAATTCGCGGAGTTAGTTAAATCACCATAGTCTATTAACATACTAATTCTCAAGATAAAAGTCAACAATTGCCTTGCTAAAAGCCCCGCTAAAAAAGCGCACGACCTGCGGCTACAGGTCGTGCGGAAAAGCGCTAAATATCAGGGAATAAACCCTTTTATCTTTTTGTTAATACGGGATATAGATTGTCCCAAGTTCTTTTGGTGAGAATTCGGAAGAATTTAGTACTGCGAGAAATAGAGATAGCGATTGTCTGTGAAATCGCTTTCCTTTTTCGTGTTTGCCATCCATTCCGAGTATATCTCGTTCTGGGCATTCCTTTCGAGAGTCTGGAGAATATTCGCTCTTTCGCTCTGGTAACGAGCGTTGTCGAATTCAGATTTCTGCGTCACCACTGCAAGAAAAGCGCCTTGTTCGGTTTTTAAAACAGACGATAATTCCCCCACATTAAGTTTCCATAAATTGTGACCGACAACTTGGTTAAACCGCATAGGTCCAAGCCCGCTTATCGCCGACACGTTTTTCACTGTGTCCGGTGATAAATTCTCGCGCATAGCCACTGCGACCAGACTGTCCCCCACGTTAACTTTAGTTCGGAGCGCTTCCGCCTTTACAGCGGCCATCTCGCGCTGTTTCATCCTAACGACTTCTGTCAGGACATTGTTGCGAATATCAGCGAGATTCTGGTAGCCTTCCGGCTTCATTTCGCGGCACTGGAAAACCATGTACCCATTGTCGGTTCGATAGGGAAAGGTTACCTTGCCGATCGGCTCGGAGAAAATAAAATCCACCGCGGCTGGCAAGTTCCCCTTCCGAGGAAACGGATTACCGGTCCGCGGGAAGAAATTCGATTCCTCGACTTCAAGATCAAAACGTTGCGCTGCTTCGACAAATCCGATTTTTTTAGCAAGATCCTGAAAATCACGAGCTGTTTCAGACGCGATTTCTTCCGTCTCAGGAGAGGCTTTCCACTTCAGCAGAATATGGCTGGCTTTTACCTGTTCTTCACCAGCTTCGACTTTGCGATCCGTGACCTTGATGATATGCACTCCAAAGCGCGTGATGACGGTATCAGAAACCTCACCGATAGGTGTCTCGAAGGCAACGTTTTCAAAACTGGGAACCATTCGCCCACGAGAGAAAAATCCAAGATCTCCTCCCTGCACTCCTGAACCGGGATCTTCCGAATAGGTTTTCGCGAGTTCCGCAAAATCTTCCTCACCCGACCGCGCGCGCTCCAAGAGTTCAACCATTTGTTCGAGAATTCTCGTCGTATCTTCCGCGGTCATCGTATTCGGAATCGTGACAGCTCGAACGGCTCTCAGTTCAGGCTGCCAGTATCTTTCCTGATGCTCGAAGTAGTATTCGTCGACTTCCTCGCTCGGAATTGAGTTGGTATCGACAGCCATTTTCATCGCCTCGTATCCCACAACGATCATCGAAAAGCGTCCGTTTTGGTCCGAGAACCTTCTTCGGATTTCGTCTTCTGAAACGAAAACAGGAGACAACACCCGTGATATAATTTTCTGACCGGAAATAGACGAACGATAGTCTTTCTCGAATTCCACCAGAGTCTCCGTGGACTGAGGATTGCTTAAAAAAGCTTCCCATTTCGATGGATCGAATTTGCCGTCCGTTTGAAAATACTCTGAATTAACGACGTTTTGCGGAGGATTGTTGCGGACAGCCCAAGCAACTTCCTTATCAGTGGTCTTTACCCCTGCCTTTTTCGAGGCGTACTCGACCAGATTCGTCTGCACAAGCTCATTCCAGACATCCGTGCGGATTTTGGTCATTTCTTCCTCATTCAGATCGAGATTCTCATCTTGAGCTCGTCTTTGAGTGATGACATTCTGAATCGCTTGTGTATATACTTCATAGAGGATTTCGCGAGACCCGATTTCCGCAATGACACCCGGTTTCGGTCCACTTCCCTGAAATCCTCCCGCTCCCCAGCTAACAATAATCGTAAGCAGGAATGCGATCACGAGAATCCACATAATCAGTGGCATGTTCTCGCGCATTTCTTTCATCATAGTCGGAATACGCTCCCTGGATTAATCCCAATTTAAGCTAATCTTTAAATATATGGATTTCATTAATAAAAATCAAGACGTATTTCCTCCCCCAAAAGTACACCCTTTTCTCCGCCGAGCCGGGTTCAGCGCTCCATACCTCACCTTTTATTCAATAATATCTGCGCGCGTAACCCGGCCGGAATCTTGCGTATTTCCCGCATGTGAAGAAATAATAAAGACATAGCGCCGTTAAACAACTACAATGTTCTTAAGATATTTTCAAATGCCCACTTATGCGAAAAGATTTCCTTGAATAAGTAAGTATCTAATATATAATAAGATAAATTAATC
>CAZADO010000350.1:0-3134 GCA_964483885.1 uncultured Alphaproteobacteria bacterium
ACCGATTCGACTTGTTCAATCGTTAGACTTTCACCGTCTAAAAATACCGTCATATCATGTCCTTATAGTGTTGCGTATCAAACCGGCACTTTCTCACCGGCAAGGATGCTGCAAAGATAACGTTCGATTTCGTCCGCCGAAGTGCCTTCGGTGTTGATGCTGTAGAAAGGCACTAGCGAGAGCAAGCGTTCAATATGTCGTTTTTCGACCGCCAGCCGTTCTTCCGACTGGACGAGCAGATGTGGATTATAGAAAGGCACTGACGGTGCGCCGCCTGAGGAAGCGCCGCGTTCTATAATCCAGAGCGCCTCTTCAGCGGATAGGCGCTTTATTGTTGGTTCAAAGGCTTCCTTGTGAAAATGAACCAGAGCTTTTAATTGTGTGCGTTTGCTGTGCTTGTCCTGACCACCCATCCAGTAAGGATCCAGCATCGCATACGAATTACTTGCGCCAATAAAGCAATAGGGCGCACCGCGATCCAGATCGCACTCTTCGGTGCGCAGGCACTTTTCGTTCGTGCAGTCTTCCTTGCGAATCACTACATTCTCACATCTTGAACGCGCGAACAAAGCTTCAAGCTCCGGAATTTTTTCCACCAGATTGGTTTTCATATGGAATTTTCGTTCCGCCGTTTCGGCGGCTACATCCCGCCTCCCGAAACGCAAAAAGATTGCATCATCCGAGACCAGCCGAATGCCATCTCGGCGGATTAGTCTCGCAAGTTGACCGACTTTGCCAGTGCCCGGCGCTCCAATCATGGCGATGCCGCTACCGTTAAAATCGAGACAGAAGCCGCGAATCATGTGCAAATCAAGCTGGTGAGTAATCACATCAGCCACCATCCCTATCGCGAGACTGCGCACTTGAGCATAATACGCGGAATTGAACAGAATCGCGGTTCGCGTATCGGAATGATAATAAGCGCGAGGCTCTCGTCCCGGCACGAAACCTACTGCGTAGATAATCCCGTGGGGTTCGATATCCGCTTCAAGCTGTGCCGGATAAAAATTCTCGAGCCAGAAATCATACACATGCCGGTGATTCGTGCGAAGTTGTATAACGAGTCCGGCGATATTCACATTCCATTCGAAGTAATTATCATAGGAAAGATGCTCTTCGGCTTCGGCAACCAAGGCTTCGCGCATCTCATGTGTCAGCGAAGTTTCCGTTTCCACAGAAGCACGAACGCGAGTCTGCGTATTCGCCAAAGAGATTTGAACCGTTTTCTTTGGCGTCTTCAGTTTTGCAATCGCGTCGATGACGCGCTCCATACCCTCTTCAATTCGGTCGAAGGCTGTCGCATAGGAAAAGCGTAGGAAACGGTCGTCGCCAAAACCATCACCCGGAACAACCGCGACATGGGCTTGCTTGAGCAGGTAATAAGCCAGTCCATGCGAATTGCGAATCAGCGTTCCGTCGAACTCTTTATTGTAGTACGCCGAGAAGTTCGGAAAGAGATAGAACGCGCCTTTTGATTTGAAGCAGGAAACACCCGGAATTGAGCGCAGCTTGAAGAGCATTGCATCTCGGCGGCGCTGGAATTCCGAAACCATGCGATAGGTTTCACCCTGCGACCCGCTCAATGCTTCAATGCTTGCCATCTGAGCAATCGAATTCGCATTCGACGTCGTATGACTTTGAACAGCGCCCATACCGCCGATAATTTCCTGCGGCCCGACTGCCCAGCCCAAACGCCATCCCGTCATCGAGTATGCTTTCGAAACGCCGTTGACCAAAACCGTACGCTGGCGAACTTTATCTCCCAAAGAGCCGATGGACGTGAAACGATAGCTGTCGTACACGAGCTTTTCGTAGATTTCGTCTGCGATAATATAGAGGCCTTCTTGAACGGCGATGTCGGCAAGTTCGGCAAGCTCTTCGCGCTCGTAGGTTGCGCCGGTAGGATTGGAGGGATTATTGATAATAACCGCTTTGGTTTTCGACGACAGAGCGGCTTTGAATTGCTCCGGTGTGATTCGGAAGCCGTTTTCCTCGGTGGTTTGTACGAAGACAGGCACGCCCTTCGCCAAAGAAACCATCGCCGGGTAGGAAACCCAATAAGGGATGGGAATAATAACTTCGTCGCCTTTGTTGAGCAGAGCGGTGCACAAATTCGCCAGACACTGTTTGGCTCCGCACGAGACAATCACCTGCTCCGGCGAGTATTCCAATCCGTGAGTTCGAGAAAACTCACGACAAATCGCCTGACGCAGCTCAAGCATTCCCGCGTTCAGAGTGTATTTCGTGAAATTCTCGTCAATCGCGCGTTTGGCGGCTTCTTTAATATTATAGGGAGTCGGAAAATCAGGTTCGCCGACGCTGAGGTCAATGACGTCAATCCCCTCAGCTTTCAGAGCCTTAGCTTTGGCGCTGATACGGAGCGTCGCTGATGTTCCTATACGTTGAATGCGATCTGCAAGCATGCAAAAATCCTTAACAGAAGGTTCGCAAATTCTCGGAGATTATTTTGGTTTATCCGGTACGTCCGACGAACCGGATTTCTTCTCGTCGGTGGCTTTTTTCAGGAAGGATTTCAAATCCATGCCGGTCAGGGTTTCCACAATCATCGGAAGCTGTGCCAAGACTTCGGCAACTTGCCCGGTGATTTTCGATGCGCCGAGGCTGCCATCTCCGCTGTTCATCATCACGATTTTATCTACCTTGGAAAGCGGCTCCGAAACGGCACGCGCCAGTTCCGGCAATCTGTCTAAGACCATCTGATAAATCGCCGCTTCGTTGTACGCTTTCCATGACTCGGCTTTGTCCTTCATCGCCGCCGCTTCCGCTTCACCTCGAGCGCGCAGCAGTTCCGCTTCCGTCAAACCGCTGTTACGATTTGCTTCATTCTTGCCCTTGGCCATCAATGCCAGCCGGTAGCTTTCCGCATCGGCTTCCGCTTTCGACTGAAAGCTCTTTGCTTCCGCCGGAAGTTTTACCTGTGATTCAAGCTCTTTTTTCTTCCGTTCGATTTCGCGCTCTTCGAGTTTGATGCCCCCGTCTTTTTCAATGAGTTTGACTTCGAGTTCCTGGCGGCGAAGTTGTTGATTGAGTTTTTGGCGTTCGAGGTCGTACGCCATATCGGTCGTAGCGCGTTTCTGGTTGATAACCGCTTGAAATTCCGACCGCTTGAGTTC
>CAZADO010000351.1:0-4644 GCA_964483885.1 uncultured Alphaproteobacteria bacterium
GCCGCCGAGCTTAAGGATAGCCGTGTGGAGAGATTCGTCATTGATTCTCGCCGACCGCGTCAATCTTCTGCTGCGCAACGGCTTATGGGGCTACTTGCTGGTCATGATTATCTTGGCGCTCTTTCTGGAAATCCGTCTTGCGTTTTTCGTGGCGATGGGTATCGGAATCTCTTTCGCCGGTGCGCTTCTGTTTATGCCCGCCTTTAACGTCTCCATCAACATGCTTTCTCTCTTCGGATTCCTGCTGGTTTTGGGAGTTGTGGTCGATGACGCGATTATTGTCGGTGAAAATGTCTTTGTGCACTATCGGATGGGAAAACCGCTTATTCAAGCTTCTGTGGAGGGCACGACGGAAATCATGCGCGCTGTTGTGTTTGCGGTTTTAACATCCATAGCGGCCTTTTCGCCGCTCCTTTTCGTGTCGGGAACTATGGGCAAATTTCTCGGTGTTATTCCCATTATCGTCATCAGCGTCCTTGTCATTTCGCTCATAGAATCTCTCTTCATTCTTCCCTCCCACCTGTCCGGCGGATTACTCCATAGTCGTGCGCCGGTTTGGGAACATATTGAAAATCGCCGCAAAAAATTCGATAAAGTCGTCTTTTGGTTTGTCAACCACGCGTACAAAACAGCCCTGAAATGGGTGGCGCACAATCGCTATACGACGGTCGCTATCGGCATCGCCATTCTACTGTTGACAATGGGATTTGTCGGCGGCGGCTACATTAAATTTGTCTTTCGGCCTCACATCGATGCGGATCACATCACGGTTGACCTCACGATGGCACCCGGAACTCCGTTTGAAGAAACGAAAGCCGTCGCACAAAAGATTCAGCAGATTGGAATAAATTTGAACGCAGAATATGACAGTATGCGTTCAGATGGGAAAAGCGATTTACTTCACGCCTATACACAAATCGGATCGCAATCGACGCGGGGTGGGCATGCAGGACGATCGGTCTCTTCCTCAGCAAATCTGGCTCAAATTAGGATACTGTTCAAATCTGCCGACGAACGCAAGATTGTCTTAGGCGATTTTATTCGAGAATGGCGCAAACGGCTGGGGCCGATTCCAAATGTTGACCGGTTGACGTTCCAATCTCAACTCATCGGACAAGCAAACGACATCGATATTCAGCTCGCTCATGATGATTACGATGCGCTGCTCGCTGCGGTTCAGCGTGTCAAACAGAACCTCTCGGAATATGCCGGTGTCAACGATGTCAACGACAGCTATAGTGAAGGAAAGCGTGAGTTAAGACTTCGCCTAAAACCGGAAGCCGCTGCACTCGGCATCACAGAAACCGACCTCGCATCTCAGGTTCGAGGAGCTTTTTACGGCGCGGAAGCACTGAGGTTGCAGCGAGGCCGCGATGAAGTGAAGGTGATGGTGCGTTATCCGGAAGAAGCGCGTCGTGTACTGGCTTCTGTGGAAGATATGCGTTTGCGGACTCCGTCCGGCGTAGAAGTGCCCTTTGAACAGGCGGCGTATGTCGAGGATTCCCGAGGGTATAGCGTGATTAACCGCGCAGACAGAAAACGTGTGATTGATGTCACTGCCAAAGTCGATAACCGCATCACGAATGCAGAGGAAGTCCTGACGGAAATGACCGACGGAATCTTGAAACAGTTGGTTTTCGAATACCCGGGACTTTCTTACGACCTTGAAGGTGACAGCCGGGATAGACGCGAATCAATGGGCAGCTTATTCACGGGTTTCGCGGTTGCCCTGCTTTTAATCTACAGCCTCTTAGCGGTTCCCTTCCGCAGTTTCACACAGCCGTTTGTCGTGATGAGTGCGATTCCTTTTGGCATCGTCGGAGCAGTATTGGGGCACATCCTGCTCGGTTATAACCTAAGCCTTATGTCCACATTCGGAATTGTGGCTCTGTCAGGAGTGGTCGTGAACGATTCTCTAGTAATGATTGATTTCGTTAATCGCGCAAAAGAAACCGGCTTGGGAATTCGAGAAGCTGTTTTAGAAGCAGGCGTTCGACGTTTCCGTCCGATTATCCTGACCTCGCTTACCACCTTTTTTGGTCTGACGCCGATGCTTCTTGAAACATCCATTCAAGCGCGCTTTCTGATTCCGATGGTCATCAGCCTTGCTTTCGGCGTCCTCTTTTCGACAATGATAACGCTGGTGCTGGTACCAGCGCTTTACCTCGTATTAGAAGACATTCAATCGCTTTTCCATAAAACAACTACAACGAGAAATCTATAATTGGAATCGCCGCGGCATGCGTCCCGCGTGCCCGGCTCTATTCGTAGGGTCGGCGTCTGTGACCCGACCGAAAATATTTTCTCCTGCGTGTAAGCAAATCGAGCCTTGCGAGCGTATTGTTATCAGAAAGGTACGCTTAAAAGAAAACAACACGCAAGGAGACAAAAATGAAATCGACAACAATTATCCTGACCCTTTTTGCCGCAGCGATTTTCATCGGTGGTGCAATTGCCGAACCCATGAACACCTCGGAAAAGGCTGCTTTTGTGGAATTCGACAAGGCGCCGGAGCCTGTCAACGGCTTTCAGTCGATTTTCGAAAAGGTTAAGTATCCCGAATCGGCAAAAAAGGACAACATCGAAGGCATTGTTTTTGTATCGGTATTCATCGATGTCGATGGTTCAGTTTCAAGCCTCGAAATTGCAGAGGGCGTTCGGAAGGACTTGGATCAAGCGGCCATGGAAGCGATAAAACAAACGAAATGGCTGCCTGCGCAAAAAGATAATCTACCGGTAGCATGCAAAATTTCTATTCCGATTCAGTTCAAGCTGAAAGCCAAAAAATAGCTGTTCCCGGAGGCCGTCCTCTCGAATTCTGACTTATGGATGATGTCATTCGAAAAATCCTCGAAGGAGATAAAGAGAAATTCCGCATCATCCTACGGGAATACAATGAAGAATTGCTTCGAATTGCGTATCATTTCGTTCAGAATTGGGACGATGCCAAGGATATAACTCAAAACACATTCATTAAAGTTTATCGTTCCTTGAGAAGTTATCATCCCGGGCGGCCTTTTAAACCGTGGATTTACCGAATTCATTTAAACCAATGTAAATCCGCCTATCGCAAACACAAACGCCGCACAGCTTCGCAGGTTTCGCTGGATCCGTCGACAGACGCCGCCGTGCAAACCCGGGAGTTTACCGGCGAAGAAGCCATGATTATGAACCATGTTTGTTCCCTGTCATCCAAACAGAGAGCGGCTTTTATCCTTGTGGAAGTCGAAGGTTGTTCTTCCGGGGAAGCCGCCCGAATGATTGGATGCGCTGATTCAACTCTGCGAGTTCACCTCGCGCGAGCGAAGCAGAATCTCCGCAAGAAGTTAAAAGATTCCGGGATTACCTATGAATAGCAAAGAAAATTATTTCGCTAAACAGAAGCGCATTTCGCCTCCTGATTCCGTCGCCGATGATGTCGAACGAACGGTGATGTCTCACGTTCGAGAAAGTAAGCCTGCACCGATTTTTCATCAGCGAAGATTCATCGCCGGAGCTCTGGGAATTGCTGTCGTTCTTGTTCTCGTCGGGAATCTTGTCAGAAGAGATATTCCGTCGGTTGTCCGCACTGAAGATGATGCCGAATTCGTCGAATCCAAAATCGTACTGAACGATCACGTTTCCATATGGCTGGAGCCCATTGACGCTCAGGAGAAGCAGAAATAATGGCCGTAAAAAGATTTATCTTCATTCCACTGATCGCATTCATCGCGAGTCTTTCCATGCTTTCATGTGGAGGTGGGCGCCAGCACAAATACATCATCGTCTCGGAAGTGACACATTTCGAAATACAGGGAAATGGAACATCGCTGAATTTTCCTGTCTTCGCGCGCACAATTGACGTCGAGCAAATCGTTCACAATATGGATCTGGCGGAACACTACTATAAGAAACTCTCCACTATTTATGACTTCAAATCCTTCACATTTATCGCAACAACTCCCTCAGAGTATCTACTTGAAAAAGAGGGAACCCTTCACCAACCACAGACTATCTACGCCTTCGCCGATTCTCTTTCCAAAGTCGATATCGCACTCGTGGCTTTTACAGGTCAGCAGGCACGATATGCCTTTCGCATATCGGATGTCCCCGCAGGTCAAGTGCGCGATCACTATGTGGACGTTCCTGACGGGCAATCTGCATCCATCGGCACACTCTACGATAGAGAAGCGAACAAAGGTCATCTGATTATCATCTCCATGATGAGTCAGGAAATCACGGATGAGCTGACGCCGGACGTATTCGCAGACTTCCTGAAACGGAAGAATGCGTCGCAGAATGGACGTGAGGTCGGCAGTTTTAAACCGAGCGACCAGCGCTGGATGGATGAAATTTTCGGCCCGGGAACCTATAAGCTCCCGTTGGAAACGACGGAAAGCGAAGACATCATCGGAGAGAATGAACTGCGGCCTTTCGATACTCCTCCCCAAATTATCGGCGGAATACAAAGTCTTAGCGAAAATATCAAATACCCCAAATCGGCAAAGGCGGATAAAATCGAAGGACGCGTCATCGTGAAGCTTCTCGTGAATCAACAAGGCGACGTTACATGGGTGAAAGTCGTGAAAGGCGTGCGCGCAGATTTGGATTCGGCAGCCGTGGACGCCGTGAAAAAGACGAGTTTCAAACCTGCCATCTATAAAA
>CAZADO010000352.1:0-7099 GCA_964483885.1 uncultured Alphaproteobacteria bacterium
ACAGCCTGCAAGTAGGCGCGCACTTGAGAAGCGGTTCCGCCTGCCACAGACAACGGTACAAGCTCCACAGGAATCCCGATAGTTCGTTTCCAATCCACAAACGTTTCGACAACCGGAAGGAAATCATCGAAGCAAACGACAATCAGCTTTCCTGCAGAATCCCGCTGTTCATAGGTATCCGGAGGATTGAGAATGGTAATAGAATAAAGCAGCGCATCATCAGACAGAAGTGCAGGCGCAGCGGTTTGCATATTCACACGGGGAGTTTCGGCATCAAAGAGAAGACGTAGGCGCAATCGAACAGCCACATGACATGTCGAATCCTGCGGAAAGAACCGAACCGGCGTCACAATAACCGGAACGACTCGCACTCCTTTTATGAAAGCCGTTTGACCGAGCTGCGCGTAGGCGTCCGGATATGGGTTGCCGTGAGCATAGAAATCCGTATTGCATTGAAAATCTATATCAGCTGCATTGCGGTCGGGGATGGGTTGAGCCGGCAGCGGACGTCCAAACTGATGGATTTCTTCTTCAAGCACGACAACCTGAAGTCTTACCTGAGCATTTTCCGGAATGCGAACGAAATACGCACGCTGCGGCAGCGCAGGCAACCCCGGCTGGATCATCGCACTCATTCCCTCAACATGAATCCATCGGAAATCGCCCGCTTGCGTCTGCCTTTGCTCCGTTTCAAAACCTTCAAGTTCGAATTCGATTTCGACAGAGGAAGGAAGATTGCTTACGACACGAGCGGCAGGCAGCGCGGAATATCCAGCCCGTATCAAGAAGAGATACAGAATGATATTAAAGAAAAACGTGATTCGAAACATCATGCGTGGTTGCCATAAATCAACATTTTTTTACCGGTCTATTCTTATTATTACTAAGCAAAAAACCGGCCGTTCGAATCTTCCCGCCGGTCATCGCAAAAAAAAGCCGCCTGAAAATTCAGGCGGCTTACTCAGCTTAGCTGTGAGAAACATGAGGATGCCTTTATTCAGACTCCTTAACCACATGGAAAGCCTGCAGTCCTTTTGGACCTGTCATAACTTCAAATGTAACGTTGTCACCGGCTTCAAGAGTTCGATAGCCACGACCGTTAATAGACGAGAAGTGCACAAAGATTTCTTCCTTATCAGGAGTGATAATAAAACCATAGCCTTTACTTTTGGAAAACCATTTGACCACACCCGAACCGGTACGTTCTGTAACGGTATTCATGAAAACCTCACTTGTTGTCTATTTCGTTTTTTATACGCTCATGTGTCCCTCAAGGTTGCGAAAAAGCTATGATAAAGCATTAAGTTCATGAAATTGACGAGTCCGGCCTCCTACAAGACGACCGGACTCACTTATTTGGGCATCTAAGCCCTATGCTACGCAACGAATTTCATTCTGTGCAATACACGGCATAGTTTCCGGGGACCCGGCTCACCAGGCCAAAGTTGCCCCGGAAACCTTCCGCTCGCTCGAACTCCATCAAAAACCATCGTTTACTCGATTCACCCACACATCATCTTCGCTTACCCTTAGGAAAGTTCGACGAGCTATAGCCGCGTACTCCTATTTTATAGGCAAGCCTTATGCCGTAAAGAGAATCGCTTGTAAATATTTTATAAACAATATATTATCCTAACAACCCAGACATATCTCGTTTGCAATCCGCGACTAAATACAAATTATAATCGACATGTCGCTGTATAATGGCGAATGGTGCATATTTGTGATCCGACCGTCGAGATTCATGGATGGGGCGCAGATCCCAACACTCTATACGACAATCATTGAGCCGAGCACGCGGGACACACGCCGCGGCGAAAAAACTTGCGGAAGTGGGCAATAAAAAACCCGCCGGAAAGGCGGGTTTGATATAAATCTATGTCGGGGCGACTGGATTTGAACCAGCGACCCTCTGCTCCCAAAGCAGATGCGCTACCGGACTGCGCCACGCCCCGAAACTTGACAAAGTTAGCGATTCTTTACGCGATTGTCAAGCTTCGGAAGTGCTTCCAGTCCATGCAGAAACAGGGAGTTCACGCTTTTCTCGCACAACGCGTTCCCAGCTTGAAGTGAAGCGTTCGACCATTTCGTGCAATGATTGTCCGGAATTGCTTAAAACACCACGTTCAAGAAGGAAGGCCTCGACAGTGGTCGGATTCTTCTGTGCCAGACGTAGATAACGCTTGACGGTGTTTTTGGACAGACCATATAGTCTTGCCGTCGCGCGAATTCCTCTGCCATCGATAAGGCTTCGATAGATATCTTCAATCGTTTCCCAATCGAGGCGACTGTCCCAAAACGGAGTACCCTTCAACTCGCTGAACGTTTTATTGCACGTCTTGCAGATAAGCAGTCGTACTTGCTTCCGGCCGTACTGCGTGTAAAGGGTAATATTCCCCGTATTTGTTCGGCTGAAATCCGGACAAGTTGGATTTGGACAAGCGAAATTTTCTAATCCCATGACATGTCCTATATGTGGTTGATTCTTATTTACTCTCACAGAGTTTATCGGCAGATTTTCACGAAAGCTTTAGCCACCCTCGATTATATTGCGCATTCCCGTCCTCTCGTCTTAAAAATTCCTCCCTTCTGCTTTCACAAAACACCGGATTTCGGGCTATGTTTCCGAATGGAAACACGCCCGAGTAAATACCCTCAAACGCTTGACAAAATTGGAACTTCTTATTACATTAAGCCCTGCGAAACACCTATCTTCGCAGGTCAACGCTCCATTCTTCAAGATTCCAAGCTCTTACCTTAACCTGACAAACTCATCCCGACCACTTATAATCCCAAACCTCTTAAAAACCTATCACTAAAGGAAATCCATGACGAAAAAAATGAAGAAGATTCTGGTTACCGGCGCTGTCGGCCAGATTGGTTCCGAATTAACGCTGGCGTTGCGCGAGCACTATGGAGCCGAAAATGTGATTGCAACGGGACGCAAGACGAAACCTTCAAAGGAATTGCTGGACTCAGGCCCTTTTCATTTCATCGATGTGGCCAATCCCGACTCTGTCGAAGAAATTGTGCAGAAGTATAATATTGATTCCATTGTTCATATGGCGGCAATCCTCTCGGCGGTAGGCGAAAAGAATCCGCAGCTTTGCTGGGATGTGAACATGAATGGCCTCTATAACATCCTCGAAATCGCTTTGAAGCATAAGATGACGCGGCTGATTATTCCCAGTTCCATCGCTGTTTTTGGACAGGGCACCCCTCTGGACAATACGCCGCAAGAAACCGTCTTGAAACCGACCACGATGTACGGCGTGACCAAAGTCGCCGGAGAATTGCTTTGTGATTACTACGTCCAACGATTCGGGCTTGACGTGCGCGGTTTACGTTATCCGGGCATCATCTCCGCAGAAACACTTCCCGGCGGAGGCACGACCGATTACGCTGTTGAAATCTATTACAAAGCCGTCGAACAAAAACGGTACACCTGCTTCGTGCGAGAAGATACGAAGCTGCCGATGATGTATATGCCCGATTGCATCAAGGCCACGATTGATTTGGGTGAAGCCGACTTCTCAAAACTGAAACACCATTCGGATTTCAATCTCGGAGCGATGAGTTTCACCGCCGGTGAATTGGCCGCTTCCATCAAAAAATATATTCCTGAATTCAAAGTCGATTACAAACCGGATTTTCGGCAGGCGATTGCTGACTCTTGGCCGAATTCCATCGATGATTCAGCCGCGCGGGAAGAATGGGGCTGGCAACCCAGCTATGATTTAGATGCGATGACTCAGGATATGCTCGAAAAACTAACCGCACGCCATCGCCAAGGCAAATTATACGGATAACAGCGCCGGCTCCTCGGCGAAAACTATCACTATGGCCCAGCGCAAAACTCCACGGAACTCCGCTCACCGCTATAACAACAAAGACGTCCCTCCGGGAATGGCTCCCGGCGACGACGACTATCTGCCCGGTGAGCTTCTGAATGGCGGCTGGTTTTCACGCGTCAAACAAGCCGTCATCGGGCGAGCGCGAAATCCATTCGATCCGCGGGTATTTCACAATATATCGTTGATTGCCTTTTTTGCGTGGGTCGGGCTCGGCGCCGACGGTTTGTCCTCTGCCTGCTACGGCCCTGAAGAAGCCTTCCTTGCTCTCCGTGAATTTCCCTTTCTTGCTCCCTTTCTTGCCATCATCATTGCGGGAACGGTTCTGATCATCTCGCGCGGTTACATGCTGGTGATCGAAGAATTCTCCACCGGCGGTGGTGGGTATCTGGTAGCTTCCAAGCTCATCAGTCCGCGTGCGGGCGCGATTGCAGGTTCGGCACTCGTGGTGGACTATGTTCTGACGATTGCGGTTTCTGTTGCGGCCGGTGCAGATGCGGTCTTCAGTTTGCTTCCCGGTAAATATCATTTCCTGCGCGTCCCCATTGCAATCCTCGCCATCTTTTTTCTGGTCTTGCTAAATCTGCGCGGTGTGAAGGAATCGGTGCTGACGCTGCTGCCGATTTTTATGATTTTTGTGGTTTCTCATGTCGCTCTTCTATTCTATGGCCTCGTGATTCACCTGACCGATATTACCATCGTCAGCGAGACCGTTGTCACCAAAACCACCGGAGCGATTGGTCAATACGGCTTCTTCTTTATTCTGCTGATTCTCTTTCGAGCCTACAGTATGGGCGCGGGTACGCTAACCGGCATCGAGGCGGTAGCCAACGGCATGCTTGTTCTGAAAGAGCCGCGAGTTCAGACGGGCAAACGCACGATGGTCTATATGGCGATTTCTCTGGCGTTTATGGCCGCGGCTTTGATGTTCAACTTCCTGTTCTTTGATATTCGTCCCATCGCAGGGAAAACGCTCAACGCTGTTCTTTTTTCCCAGATGGTCGGCACGTGGCATATCGCCGGTTGGCAAATCGGTCAGGGAATCGTCTGGGTGATGCTGGTATCCGAAGCTTTGATTCTTTTCGTGGCAGCGCAAACCGGCTTCATCGGCGGCCCGCGCGTCTTGGCGAATATGGCTGAGGACAAATGGATGCCTCACCGTTTTGGACACCTGTCCGAACGACTCGTCACACAAAACGGAATCATTCTGATGGGGCTCGGAGCTGTGGCTTTAGTCCTGTACGCACGTGGGAATGTCCAAACGCTCGTCATGCTCTACGCGATAAACGTCTTTGTGGATTTCACCCTGTCTCAGTTTGGCATGTCGCGGTTATGGCTTTCCAAACGTAAAATCTTAGCGGACTGGAAAAAACGATTGGCGATTAATGCCACAGGATTTGTGGTGGCGGTGGTGACACTCACGATTACTGTTTCCCTGAAATTCTTCAAAGGCGGCTGGCTGATTATCACCATCACAGGCTGTCTGGTGCTTCTCTGCTTTGTCATTCGAAGACATTACGAAGAAGTGAACCATAAGCTTAAGCAAGTTGACGAAATCCTCAAGGATGTTCCGATGGGAGAGGTTCCCGTTACTCCTCAGAAGCTCGAAGCTAAAGAACCGACAGCGGTCGTACTCGTTTCCGGCTTCAACGGAGTTGGCGTTCACGTCCTGCTCAACATTCACAGGCTCTTCGGCTTCCGCTTCAAACAATATGTCTTCCTTTCCGTCGGTACCATCGATTCCGGTCATTTCAAAGGCGCTGGCGAGTTGGAAGAACTTAAGAAAGCCACCGACACCGAAGTCGAGCGTTATGTCAAGCTTGCTCGCAGCTACGGACTCAAAACCGAAGGTCGTTCTTCTGCTGCTATCGATTATCTTGACGAGATGGAAAAGATGTGTCTGCAAATTCAACAGGACTATTCCAACAGCGTCTTTTTCGCCGCGCGACTCCTGTTCTGGCGCGATACTCTTTGGAATCGCCTGCTGCATAATGAAACCGCGCTTTCCATTCAACGGCGCTTGCTTTTCCACGGCATCCAAATGATGATTCTTCCTGTAAGATTGCGATAAAAAAATTAAGGAAACCAACGATGTATGGAAATCTGAAAAACCACCTGCTGAAAGAATTAGCAGACGTAAAAGAAGCCGGACTTTTCAAGGATGAACGAATCATTCTTACCCCGCAAGGAGCTTCTATCAAAGTGAAACAAGGAGATGTGCTCAACTTCTGCGCCAATAACTATCTGGGACTCGGCAATCATCCGGAGCTGATTAAAGCCGCTCAGGAAGCGCTGGACAGTTGGGGTTATGGCTTATCATCCGTTCGTTTTATCTGCGGAACTCAAACCGTTCACAAGAATCTGGAAGAAGCGATTACGAACTTCTTAGGCACAGAAGATACGATTCTTTACAGCTCCTGTTTTGATGCTAACGGTGGACTTTTCGAGACCCTCATGGGCCCGGAAGACGCCATCATCACAGATGCGCTGAATCATGCGTCCATTATTGACGGCATCCGGCTTTCGAAAGCGAAACGTTATATCTTCGCTCATGCCGACATGAACGACCTCGAAGCAAAATTGAAAGAAGCTTCCGATGCTCGTTTCCGTCTTGTCGCTACGGACGGCGTCTTCTCGATGGACGGCGATATCGCCAAGCTTCCCAAAATCTGCGACCTCGCCGAGAAATACGACAGCTTAGTCATGCTCGACGACAGCCATGCCACGGGCTTCATGGGCAAACACGGAAAAGGCACTCACGAACACACGGGTGTGATGGGACGGGTTGATATTATTACATCCACCCTCGGCAAAGCTCTCGGTGGAGCGGCAGGCGGCTTCACATCCGCACGCAAAGAAATTGTCGGTATTCTTCGTCAGCGTTCACGACCGTATCTTTTCTCGAACACAATGCCGCCACCTATTGCCGTGGCCGCGCGGAAAGTCATCGAACTTCTCACGGAAACCACAGCCCTTCGAGACAAACTCGAAAACAGCACGAAATACTTCCGAGAAAAGATGACGGCTGCCGGTTTCGATATCAAACCCGGCGTTCATCCGATTGTCCCGATTATGCTTTATGATGCACCGCTGGCTCAGAAATTCGCCTCGCAGCTTTTGGATGAAGGTATTTATGTAATCGGATTCTTTTACCCGGTTGTCGCGAAAGGACAAGCGCGCATCCGCGTTCAAATTTCAGCCGCGCACGAAAAAGAACACCTCGACCGCGCCATCAAAGCCTTCACGAA
>CAZADO010000353.1:0-2553 GCA_964483885.1 uncultured Alphaproteobacteria bacterium
TTCAACACTCGGCTTTCTTTCAATGCTTCGGCAGCCATCTGACAATCATCAAGATCGTCATCCACCATGAGTATGGTGATATGTTTAAGTACCTTATCCATTTGTTACCTCACTTTTTTTGGGTTTTTGGAAGCTTTATGATAAATTTTGATCCTTTTCCTTCCGTACTCTGTGCAGAAATAGATCCGCCGTGCCTTACGACAATTCTCCGACAGACTGCCAATCCGATACCCGTTCCTTCGTACTCGGTGCGACCATGCAGACGGCGAAACGGAAGGAATATTTCGTCGACATACTTCTCATCAAAACCAATTCCGTTATCTTCGAGTGTGATTTCACAGTATTCTTCTTGATTCGCGCCTTCTTTTCCAACGTACCTGCTGCTGATTGTAACAACGGGTGGCTCGTTCGGTTTCCGGAACTTCAGCGAGTTACTGATAAGATTCTGAAGGAGTTGTCGAATCTGGATTGGATCCGCCTCAACTTGCAGTAAATGTTCCACGTTAACTTGTCCACCAGTCCGCGAAATCATAAGCTCCAGATCAGATATCACTTCTCGAGCAACATCATCCATTTCCACCGGGGTGTACAGTTTCGCTTTCGTTGCGACTCTGGAGTAGGTTAGAAGGTCATTAAGAAGCGCCTGCATACGGGAAACAGCGCTCTGCATGCGTTCCATATAGCCTTTACCCTGTTCGCCAATTTGCTCGTGGGACTCGTGGTATAGTTTTTCGCCAAAAGCCTGTACTTTCCGCAAAGGCTCTTGAAGATCGTGGGATGCAACATTAGCGAACACTTCCAATTCTCGATTACTTCGCTGGAGTTCATCGGCGTATTTCTTCAGCTGCTCTTCTGCTCTTTTGCCCTGTTTATCAGCCAGGTCTGCCTGCAATCGTGCATGTAGAATTGGCGCTAAATAATTGCATATCATCCTAACAAGCTCGACATCCCTATCCTTATAGTCTGTTTCTTTGTTGGCTATCTGAAGTAGCCCTATCGATTTTCCCTGATAGACGATTGGCGATGAAATGTTTCGGGATATGGAGATATGTCCTTCAGGAGTGAGTGTCGAGGGCTCGTTTGAATATAGAGTCGTTCTGCTTTGCATGGCCCATGCCCAGATACTGTCACCCCACGTCTCATGTGGGAACACAATCGATTTTTCAGCAACTTGATTTTTCTCCCAAGCGTGTAGAGACATTGTAGGAATAATCAGAGCACCGTTCTCATTTATATATCCAAGGGCTCCATATTGACTATTCATAGTTTTCAAGACAGTGTTCAGAATGTCATAATAAGCACTGTCATCTGGTTTATTGAGAAAGATGTCAGCAATATCGTTTTGGATTTTCAGTTCCTCTTCTACTCGTTTGCGGTCAGCGATTTCTTGTTGGAGTTGTTTGTTCGTTCGGCCGATTTCAGCCGAACGCTCTTGCACGAGTTCTTCCAAATGATCCCGATGCTCTGCAAGTTCTATTTCGGTCTGTTTTCGTTCGGTAATATCAATCGCGAATTCCAACCGAACCATACGTCCATCCGGCCAGCGAATGGCCTTATCCGTACAGCGATACCAGTTGTGGTTTAACGCATTCTGAGATTCGCAGACATATGGACGGCCGGTATTTTCACCAAGAATGTGCCTATTGCTGCAGAAAGAACAGGGTGAATCTAAACCATGAATGACTTTATAACACTTCTTCCCGACACCGTCCCCCCATAGCTTCCGTGCGGCACCATTCATGTACACAACTTCATTCGTTTCAGGATCAGCAACGTACACGACTTCACCAATACCTTCGAACATGGAAAGGAGTTGGCCTCTCTCAAGCTGAATGGCTTTTTCCGCTTTCTGACGGGCTTCGATCATATCGTTAAAAGCATGTGCCAGTTCTCCAATTTCATCTTTGGCTGACACATCGGCTCTTACGGTCAAATCGCCCGCTGTCATCGCGGCGGTCTTTTCTTTTAGTCGGATAAGCGGATGGGTGATTGATTTTGAGACGAAAAATGCCAGCGTTATTATCGTCAATCCCGCGAAGATTCCAACAACCAAAAATAATCTTTCAAGTCTATCTATAGGAGCAAAAACTTCTTTCGTGTTGATTTTGGCAACGATTCCCCAATCGAGCTCCGGCAGGTATCGCCACACGGCCAGAGTAGATGTACCGTCATAATCTCCATAGATACCGGAACCGTTCTGTCCTTGAACGGCACACTGCATAGCTAATCCAAGTTTCGACCCAATCAGGTTTTCTCTTTGAAACGCAGCTTTAGGGTGAGTCATCAGCGGGCTGAGGAAGATAACCTTATTGTCCTTTTTCGTCCCGATAATGATTTCACTCGTCTTGCCAAATTGACCTTGTTCTTCGATAATTTTATTGATTTTTGAATTCGTCAGTTGTACGGCGACACCCCCCAAAAACTCACCATCGATAACAACGGGCGCGCCAAGAAAGAGTGAGGGTAATTGTGATGGTTCAAAGTACTCAAATTTGGAGAACTGAAGCGATTGAGAGGTCTTAACGCGATAGAATACTTCACCTAACGCTGAAC
>CAZADO010000354.1:0-3543 GCA_964483885.1 uncultured Alphaproteobacteria bacterium
GTGATTGTTGGTCGTTCGTTCAAATGAGCGAAGACTTCCAATACGGAAGCACTATCCACGGTTCCAGTGCCGAGTGCCCAGTGGCGATCCGTTTCGCCGTCGTTATCGGACAGGTGCAGATGTTTGATTTGTTCGCGGAAACGTTCGGCCCACTCTATGGGAGGAACAGCACCATAACAGTGCGCGTGTCCGACATCGAGGCACATGCCCAGCGCGGGATTGTCGTAGGTTTCAAAAAGCCGCTCGAAGAAAGATGGCTCGGATTCGTAGGTGTTTTCGACGAGCAACATGACGCCGCATTCCTGCGCTTCCATTAGCACGCTCGGGAACTCTTCCGAAAAACACTTCCACCATCCTTTCGCTGATGCCGGTGAATACTGCGGATTATAACCGGCGTGCATCACCATGAAAGGCGAGCCCACCATGTGAGCGATTTGGAGTCCGCGCATAATTAAGTCGCGGCTGTACTGCCGGATGTGTTCGTCCTTTGCGCCGAGAGTCAGATTTTGAAATGGCCCATGCAGCCGTGTAGGGATTCCGGTTTCTTTGAGCAAATCCACAACGGGCAGAATCTCTCCCAGCAACATATCCGGCCAGAGTATCCGCGTATCTTCCAGCATTAGCTCAATACCGATGCCGAGTTCGCGCAGGCGGGAAAACTGCTCCTCTGCTTTATTGAAGCGGCAATATTCAAACGGAATATCCCAAGGATCATTTTTCAATTGAACATCGCTCATGACGACGCGTCCTCTTCGATAGGTTCCAAATCCAATACGGTCGCATCGGCGTCGAGAATATCGCCTTCTTTGAAAAAGATTTTTGCGACTATGCCCGCACGCGGAGCGCGCAGGTTGTGTTCCATTTTCATCGCTTCCAATATGGCCACGGTTTGTTTCTCTTCGACATTTTGTCCGACTTCGACGAGTAATTTACTCAGAGTTCCCGGCATCGGAGCGGTCAGGTGTGAATCACTGCCTGTCGCGACGCTGCCTGCCGCTTCTTCACTGGGCCGTTCAAGGACGAGCGTTTCACCATTAATCCAAACATGCGTTTTTTCTTTGGCCAAGCGCACCATGACACGAAATTTCCGGTTGTCTTTTTCAATCACGAAATGTCCGGGAGCCATCTCTTCAATGAGTACATTACGATGGATTCCATCAATGACGGCATCGAAACCATCGGCGCTCTTCTCAAGAGATACTCGGTGTGTTTCTCCATCTATAAGGAATTCGGATTTCAAATTATATCCTTTCGTTTCGCATCAATTCTTAGGTGCGAGCGATTTCCCATGACCCGATGGTTTGCCAAGGCGTAGGTTGTGCGCTTGCTATTTGTGAACCGCTGTGCTTTGTGCCTTTACTTGCGAGCATCGCGGCAATTAGAGCGACTTCACGTACAGATTCGTCGGGCACCGGCGGTGTCCAATCCGTGAAATGATGTTCGAGGAAGTGCGTTGATAACTCGCCGGATACGAATGCAGGATGTTTTAAAATATCCTGCAACAAGCTTATGGGCGTTGCGACTCCCAAAATAACATATTCCGAGAGCGCGCGCTGCATACGGCGAATGGCTTCAGCTCGGTTGTCGCCGTAGGTGACTAATTTCGATAAAATTGGGTCGTAGTGAACAGAGATTTCGAACCCTTCCCGTAAACCGCTGTCGCATCGTACTCCGGGTCCTTGAGGCTCACGAAGTCCGACAATCACACCGGAAGACGGCAGAAAATTCTTCGAAGCGTCTTCGGCATAAATGCGGCATTCGATGCTGTGTCCGCGAGGACTCACATCTTTTTGCGTGAAAGGAATCTTTCCGCCGGATGCGATTTGGAGCTGCAAAGCAACCAAATCGAGCCCCGTACAAAACTCTGTGACGGGATGTTCGACTTGCAAACGCGCGTTGACCTCAAGGAAATAAAATCGGCCGTTCTCATAGAGGAATTCGACGGTGCCAGCGTTGAAATACTCCGCGGCTTTCACGATGGCAACGGCGACGTTTCCCATTTCTTCGCGCAGCTCCGGCGTGAGAACCGGCGAGGGACTTTCTTCGATGATTTTCTGATGCCGTCGTTGTATCGAACATTCGCGCTCGCCGAGCCAGACGGCATTTCCATGCTTATCGCGGAGAATCTGCATTTCGATGTGGCGCGGTTCGGCGATGTATTTCTCCAGATAAACCGTTGCATCGCCGAAAGCGGTTTTCGATTCGCGCATCGCGGCTTGCAGTCCCTCCTCCAAATCCTTCGGTGAGGAAACAACCCGCATACCCTTCCCTCCGCCGCCCGCGGCCGCTTTCACGAGCACGGGATAACCGATTTTCTCGGCTTCCTTTTTGAAAATATCCGGCGACACTTCACTTGCCATCATGCCCGGAATCACCGGCGCATTGACGCTTATTGCAAGATGGCGCGCTTCGAGCTTGTTACCTAATTTGCGCATCGCTTCCGCCGGAGGGCCGATAAACGTCAGTCCGGCCTTTTCGCAGCTCTCTGCGAACAGCGGATTCTCCGAGAGAAAACCATAGCCTGGATGAATCGCTTCCGCTCCAACCTGTTTGGCGGCGGCGATAATCTTTTCGATATTCAGATAGCTTTCGAGAGGCGGCGGCGGGCCAATTTCAATCGCTTCATCAGCGAGTTCCACATGGGGCGATTTGCGATCAGCTTCCGAATAGACAGCAACGGTTGCGATGCCCATTTCCTGCGCCGTTCGCAACACCCGAATGGCGATTTCCCCGCGATTCGCTATGAGTATTTTTTTGAACATTTTAGAATTTATCGCTTAGACTATTTTTCCGATGTCCACTTCGGTTTTCTTTTCTCAAGAAACGCCTTCATGCCTTCGAGGCCTTCTTCGGAAATGCGGAGGTTTGCGATGATGCGGGCTGTGTAGTCGCGCGCGTCCGCCAGCGGCATGAGCGTGACATCTTCAAGCATTTGTTTGCAGACACTCAGCGCCTGCGGCCCGGCAGCGAGAAAACGTCTGACGTATTCATCCACCGCTGTGTCGAGTTCCGTTTCAGGGACGACTTTGTTGACATAGCCGATTTCGTAGGCACGCTGAGCAGTGATGCGTTCGCCTGTCAGGAAATATTCTCGCGCGCGTCCTTCTCCGATGCGGCGAATAACGAACGGAGAAATGCATGCCGGAACCAGTCCGATGCGCACTTCACTGAACGAGAATTGCGATACGTCAGAAGCTACAATGATGTCACAGCAAGCTGCAACACCCACGCCGCCACCGAATGCCGAACCCTGAACCCGTGCAATCGTGGGACGCGGGAAACGATAGAGCGCGGCCAGCATGTCAGCCAACTTCAGACTGTCGGCGAAATTCTCAACGAAGTCCGCTCCGGTCATTTTTCCCATCCAGTGAAAATCAGCACCCGCGCAAAACGTCTTTCCTTCGGCGGCGATGATGAGGACGCGGATGTCTTCACGCGCGGCAAATTCTTCAAGCGCGTCGAGCATCTCCGCTATGAGCACATCGTTGAATGCATTGCGTACTTCAGGACGATTCAGTATAAGCGTCGCGATGTTGTTTTTGA
>CAZADO010000355.1:0-18098 GCA_964483885.1 uncultured Alphaproteobacteria bacterium
TAAAAAACCTGATAATCACTGCCATTGTCGTAGTTGATTTCCAGCGCAGGCTCCAGAATATCGGCATGGTAGTAATCCGTAGGTGCGTTCTCAGGGAGAATGACCGTATAAACACCGTCAAAAGCAGAGAAATAGTAATCGTACCGGCAGCAATATCTAAGGTCGGGTATCGTGGCTTCATACAAATCGCCACAATCCGGAACCGGTGTCATTGCCAACGAATTCCATGTATGCGTCTGGTCATCAGCATAATAGAGGGTTACCGTCAAATAATCGTCATTGCAATCTAAAACGCGCGCCGTGATATGAACAAAATTGTCTGTGACATCGGTGTGATGTTCGTGCTCGATTACCGGCGGTATTGGAATGATTTCGCAGGAATCGCATGGATATTCATACACGTCCAGCGGGTAAGGTCCGTCCGTGGTATTGTCAGCGACGAAGAGTTCCTCCAATCGTTTCACCGTAGCAATTCCCCACGGATTCGGCGGATATCCAAGGTGCGTTGTGCACGCACTTTGCCAAGACACACCACAAACGCCGGCAGGATCAAGATCGCAGAAACATTCCAGTGTCTTTGTGTTCTTGTTAACGGCGGTGAGTACATTGAAGTCTTCATCGTACTCCAGCCCGGCAGCACTGTTGTTGATAAGTGTTTCCCAAGGAATCGGTATCGACTGAAGGAGAACAGGGGCGGCATTGACATCATACTCCAGAAACATATCCGGAGCGCCGCTTTGGATACACCAGAGGTGGTTGTTATCGGCATCGAAAGCAAGTCCCGTGATGTTGCTCTGGCCGATATCATAAAAGCCGATTGGATTTCCATTTACATCGATATGGTAGAGAAAGGTTGAATCCAATATCGTATACCAGAATGATCCATATTGAAATTCAGGTTGATTTGCGAGCCCGGAATTCCCGTCCCAACTGTCGGGGATTCGGATCGTCTTTACGGTATCGCAGTCAAAAGGATCGTAACCTACGATTAAGCCATAGTAATAAAGTGCCGGACGACCTCCTGGAAAAACCCAAATGATGCCTTTCATATCCATCATGAACCAGATGATGTCGGCAGGTGGGTACATTGGGAGAGGCGCACCTTCACCGTCACGCACGGCTATGGTGAATTCCTCGGTGTAGTTGGTCGGATAGTCACCCCACATCCAATATAAATACATATCGTCGCTGCAGCGTTCAAGGTGCGTGCAGGTGCCTTCATCGCAATGATGGAAATAGCACGCACCGATATCCGCACGCGTCCAGTCCGGATCAAGAGGGGAAGCCGGATTTCCGGCGTCAATACAGCAGGATTTTGTCTCATCCTCGATAGGACAATTTATCCATGTCAAACAATAGGCATTATCAAACAACGGATCACAATCGATATTGCCTGTTCCCGGCGAACCGCCTTCTATATCGCAGTAGGTAGCGGTGAAACTTGCGTTGCCGACAATATAGACTTGTTCATCTTCACAATCGTTGCCCCAAACGATAGTATTCGCTGCAACAACATCCGCTGCTGGGAACGGAGGCGGTGATATCGATACACAGGCGATTCCACAACCGTATTCTGACGTATTCCCGCTAATTGTACAGTGGTTCAGATGAGGACTGGAACCGTTGCAGAACAAACCACCACCTTCCCACAGCGCAGTATTATCGGTGATCATGCAGTGATCCAACACAGGATCAGACTTGTAGCAACCGATTCCACCACCGCTGTTATCCGCCGAATTACTCCGAATGACACAGTGCGCAATTGTCGGATTGGATTCGTCGCAATAAATCCCGCCGCCATCGCCGTCTCCCGGTCCACCAGTTGCTGAGCTGTATTCGATACGGCAGTATTCCAAGCGAGAGGAGCTATGCGCACTGTGAAAGCGAATTCCCCACCACTTTGAGGCTTCCGTTGGATAATAGCGCGTGAAAACTATCGAGTCACTCACGGTTCCAATCGCATTCAGGCGGCCGTATATGTCGAATTTAAAGTGTCCTTTAAAGAGCAGTCGTGTACCGGGCTGAATGGTCAGCTCATCTCCGGACTCCACCGTGATATCATCGCAAACGGAGAAATCACCTGGCCCCAAAGCGCCGTTCAGAGGTCCATGAAGCCCACGTATTAACGTCACCGGGTCAAGCTGTATCTGAGTTAGAAGAGGAAGATAAAAGTGTAAGCTTTCCGGACAGAATCCGTCATATGAAAAAAACGCATCGTACCAATCTTCTCCCAGCATACCGTCTTTCTCGTAATAACCTGAAGAGTTCGTATACGCGTAGTACGTTAGCAATCCCCTCGTAAGTTTCACCTCAATTCCAGCATGGTTCGTCTCTCCTTCCAGATAAGCATACCCCCAAACTCCAGAGCCAAAGGCTGTGCTAAAAGCCATCATCACCATAGCAAGAGCAATCAAAAGACATCGTTTCATGATTTTCCCCTTCATGTTGGTTTGGATACTGATTCCTCATAGGCTACCAAATATGACCAGATGTCAGTCATATGTAATTAAATATATATAATATATTGTCAAATGTCAAATATTTTGTCATGTGAATTGATTATTTTTCATATAGATTAATTTACGTATAAATATGTGTTTACAATATAAATTCTCTCATAATTGAAAGAAAATAGCTGATAGTAAAAAATATTTCTTTGTCCGTTTCTTCTCATTGTGTAGCAAGTCCATATTTCAGTGAATGATACTGAATTCAATTTTTTCGAGTAGTGCCTCTCGTAATCAATAGATTCTCTTCACAACAGGTTTTTTTCTGCTACGCTTGCGGCATTTTCTTTTACATTTGAATAAAGCGAGTGCTCATTGCGATGGTGTTCACCTGTGTTTCTGAAGAGCTTGGAGTTTTCAGTAACGCACACGCTTACCCAAGCCACAGCGGGCTTGCCGGATCATTTCTTAAAAACTGTATGTATTGTTTCATCACCGGATGAGTATAAAAATCCCCGGTCGGGAAAATCCCAACCGGGGTTTTGGATTGTTAGATGTTTGAACGACTACTTCAGGAGCAGCATCTTGCGTGCGCTCGAGAAGTTCGGGGTTTCCAGCCGGTAGATGTAAACACCTGACGGCAGATTCGCTCCATCGAAGGAGACTTTGTGAAGTCCGGCTGTCTGCAAGCCGTCAACCAACACAGCGACTTCCTGACCCAGCACGTTGAATACCCGCAGAGTCACTTGGTCGGCGTGTGCGATGGAATAGTGAATGTCGGTGACCGGGTTGAACGGGTTGGGATAATTCTGTGCGAGGCTGTAGCTGGTCGGAGAAATATCATTAATTTCCGCCGCAACACCTGCCGCAACCTGTGCACGAACCGTGTAGAAGTAGGCTGAGTTGTTCGGGGCTCCCGAACCACTCCATGTGTGGAAGTGGTCGTGGTTTGCCCAAGGTTCGCCATCGTCCCCGATCATCTTCGGGAAATGATCGGCGTTTTCAACCTCAAACCAGACCCAGAAATTTCCATTAACAATCAGCCAGGAATTGATGATGATTTCTTTCCACGCGGGTAGAATTTCGGATGTTGTTACCGTAACAACCTGAGTATGCACTTCGGTTCCCGGCGCGTCAGCGTTATCGTCATAGATGTGCAGGGTGAAATCTATGTCTGTTGTCTGACTTCCGTCAAATTGTGCGCGAATCGTTTTCACAAGCACCGGCAAATCAATACTATCTGCTTCCGGCGTGAATTTCACCAAGGCACCATTGCCGATATCAAAGTTGAATGCATACTGGGTCGTTCGATTGTCATAACCCATTTCCAGATCAGCCGTTTCGCCGCGCACCACGATACTGGTGCAGTAGCTGGTGTCGTTCCCCAGATTCTCGTCAACATTGAGTGCTGTCCAAGCTGAGATAGACGCATCACCTGCTGCCGCCGGCGTCCATGTAAAGTTGCGCGTATCCGTTCCGCCGGGTCCTATATTAAGGTTCGGCATCAAACGCTGCATCGAGCCGCCTTCCACCTTCCACCAGCAAGCCACAGGTCCCGGAGGAGCCAGCGAACCCTCATTCGAGAAATAAGCGGTTCCGTAGGCAGGCCGTATTTCGTTCGTCGGGAAGCGAAGCTGCAGTGTATAGCAAGAGAAGTCATTAGGAAAACCGGAAGAGTATGTAATGGTAATGTCATCAAAACAGGGTCCCACTCCGCCAATTCCATCGGAGTTCGATTCCATGACAGCCTTGAGCCTGATCACGCGTCCAATGTAATCGGAAATTTCAAAACCTGCCAGATAGGCTTCACTGTAGAGAGCCCACACATCTGGTGCGTCAGGATGAACATAAGTGGGAAGACCTTCGCAATAAGGATCCGAAGCGAAACACCACGTCGCCCCGCTGTCGGGAGACACTTCCCAGTGCCAGAAATCGCAGTCCGGGAAATTGTCCGGGCTACTGCCTAAAAGTCCAGCGATATAAAAATCAACGACGACCGTACCAAAATCCAATTCGCGCATATCAATATAGGGTGAAATCAACTCGTTGTTCATGTCGTCATTATAGGTAAGATTGCCCGCACCGTTGCACGCCAGATAGTGAGAGCCCGATGGCGGTGGGCAAGGCGGTGGCGTGCAATCATCTGCCACTCGCCAGAGATCTCCAGCGACCGGTCGGTTGGTGCCGCTAACCCAGTCAGTGTTGTCTGTTCCATCATTGTACAACACGGTGTCAGTGCCCATGATTAGAATGTCATCTACCTGCCACCCGAAAGCCCATTTGTTGGCCGCTCCGCCGTCGCAGGTGCACCAAGACGGATCGGATGCGAACGCCCAGCGCAGATAGACAACCTGTCCCGCCCACGTGCTAAGGTCAACAGTTGTCTGAAACCAATTGAAGTGCTGTCCTGTCCAGCCGGGAACGTTGGCGCCCTCACCATGTTGGAATCCAAAACTATACAAACTGGAGTTATCATAATCAGGTTCAACATTACTGTTGCCAATAACAACCCAACTATTTCCTCCGTCTGTCGAAATTCTCAAGTTGCAGCCGTCCCAGCCGTTATAAGGTGGCTCAGCCCCTGCTGGAAGCTCGCAACCAATGCGGCTTTGGAACGTGAGAGTCACCGTTCCGGCAGGCAAATCAATTGCAGGGGAATTCAGAACCATGTACCAGTCATTGTTGTAGCCGACGGTGTCGCAATAAATCGGATGCTCACCCATACACCAAGCCATACCCGTACCCCCGTACGCCATCCAGCTATCGATGTGCCAGGTTCCGGGTGTGGCGGTCAGGTCAACAGATTCCCAGCCGTTCAGGCCGCTCTCCCAGTCTTCAATATACACGACTTCGTCCAAGTGTCGTGCCTTGGCCGATGCTTTCATTCCGGTCAGTGGCTGAGCAAAGTTGTCATGCGTCTGAGCGGTTTGGAAAATCTCATCAGCGTGAGCAACCAAGACAAATACAAGCAGCAGCAGCAGTGTCATCAAGCGCTTCATCTGCAACCTCCAAATCATTTAAATGAATCAAACTATAGTCCGAATTAGGTTTCCGCAGCCGGACTTATTCCTTCCTTATTGAATTCGACAAGATAACAAATTCCATATAGAGAGTCAAGTCTAAAAAGTCTCTTCTATTTGTTTATAATCCGATAAGCTCCTTGAATTCTATACGAGTTTGCCCAGAATATACCCAATAACCATTCCCACAATTAATGTGATTGTCACAACCCGTGTATTCAAAACATCTTTTGAATATCCCCGCCGCACCAGCACAACGGTTGAGAAATACCCTAATGCATTCATCAGCCATATAATTGGGATGGAAAGCGCTTTGGCAATCAGGGGCCCAATCCACGGAATCAGAGCAATCAGAGCTAAAAGGCCGGTGAATGCCTGCGTTAGCAGACCGAAAAGGGTGACCGCAATCGCAATAACGCGCCCCTGAACACCGATAACCACTCCGAGAATGATGAAAACAAGAATCAGTGACCAGACGATAATTGGTTTTCTGTAGGATAACCAGAAGACGCGCCAAGAATGTTTATTCATTGAATATTAAGAGGTTAAGCGTTATTTATAATATTTTCGGGCGCATTTTAAAGATACGCCTCGGCGAGAGAAGAAAGCCAGTTCGATTTTGGTATCTATAAGGTAAGCACCCGGCAGTACTTTGTCAAGCAAAAACAGGATCAAATGGCAAGGATTTACAAAATTCGTTGCATTTGGCTATGAAAGTCGGTATATTTGTGTTTATAGCATTTTGGAGTTGTTTTTGATTAGATTAGATTCGCCGGTATATTTCCTGTCCGATGCCCATCTTGGCGCGGCATCCCAGCCGGAAGAGGCCGCCAAACTTCAGAAGTTACAAGCCTTTCTTAAGGATGTCGAAGCGCACGGGCGCGCGCTGGTTCTTGTGGGGGATATTTTCGATTTCTGGTTTGAATGGGCTTCCGTTATTCCGAAAGAGCATTTCCATTTATTGTGCCGTTTTCGAGAGTTGACACGCGCCGGACTCGCGGTTCACTATTTGCCGGGGAATCACGATTTCCGATTGAAGGGTTTTCTGGAACGTGAAATTGGGATGGTGGTTCATGAAGACGATGCCGAGTTTCAGATTGGTGAGCAGAAAATTTATGTCTATCATGGCGATGGAATCTTGGGCAGGGACGGCGGTTACCGTTTTCTGAAACGCATTCTGCGAAGTCGCATTAATCAACGGTTGTTTTCATTGCTTCACCCGGACCTTGGACTGGCGTTGGCTCGTTTAACCAGTAAAGAAAGCCGCACGGGCGAACACTATCTCGAAGACGATGAAGACGAATATGAAGCATTCGCTCGAGGCCGCTTTGCTCGTGGATTTCAAGTCGTTGTGTTAGGGCATAGCCATCATCCGCGGTTTTACGAACGTCCGGAAGGAATTTATGTCAATCTCGGAGACTGGGTTGAACATTTCAGTTTTGGGATTCATAACGGCGAGCGAATGACACTGCATTATTGGCAGGATTCTGGAAACGCAGAGAAAGCATCGAATTAACGTATGACGACAAAGAAACGCTGGTCTGTTATTTTAATCAGCGCAGCGATTGGACTGCTGATTCTCGCGGGGGGAATCCGTTATTATCGTTTTCTGCTTTCGGAAATGCCCTCCCTTGAGCAGTTGGAAAGCTATGATCCCAAGCTTTCCACACGCATCTTGGATCGCAATGGCGAGGTCATCAAAGAACTCTATACACAGCCCCGTTTCTATACGCCGCTTGCGGAAATATCCCCAGTGATGATTCGAGCGTTGCTGGCGATTGAGGATCATAAATTTTATTACCATTGGGGGATTCGTCCGGAAGCATTGGCCTCGGTTCTGGTGAAGGATCTTGCAAGATTCCGGTTTCACCCGCGGGGAGCGTCAACCATTACACAGCAGTTGGCGCGTATGCTCTACCTCTCGCGAGAGCGAACGATTGTCCGTAAACTGCGCGAGCAGCTGACCGCGATTCAAATCGAACGCCACTACTCGAAGGATGAAATCCTCGAGATGTATCTGACGCAGAGTTATTTCGGTCATGGAGCTTATGGCATCGGCGCCGCCACGAAAATATTCTTTTCCACGTCTCCGGCACAGCTTACACTTACACAAGCCGCCCTCATCGCCGGGTTGCCGCGTTCGCCTTCCGGCTACGATCCGTTTCGGCATCCCGAGCGCGCGAAAGAACGCCGCAATCTTGTGTTGTGGCGCATGCGGAAGTTGGGATACATCACCGAAGCGGTTTACCGGGAAGCTATCGCAAGCGAGCTCGATTTACTCCCGCCGGAAACGGAAGAAGGCGGAGAAGGCATCGCTCCATATTTCACCGAGAATGTTCGACAGATATTAAGTCGGAAAGCCGCCGATTTAGGCTTTGATCCCTATCATGATGGGCTGATGATTGAAACGACGCTCGATGCGCGATTGCAGGCGTGCGCCGATTCGGCGGTCGCGGAATGGATGCCTGAATTGCAGCGACAGGTGAACAAAGCCTATCCCCATTCGGAATTGTATGAATTACTTCGAGAGTTGCATCCGGATGCCACATCTTCTCAGTTGAGAAAACTTGCTCGCAATGAGGAGCTTGTCGATTCGCTGCTGCAAGCCGAGATGAAAGTGCAGGTAGCTTTTATTGCGATTGATCCTGCGACGGGAGGAATTCTGGCGATGGTGGGAGGCAGGGATTTTGCCCAGACGAAATGGAACCGAGCGACGCAAATGGTTCGGCAGCCGGGTTCTGCTTTTAAGCCTTTCCTTTTTACGGAGCTGGTTGACAAAGGATTGCCGCTTTCCCTGCGTGTCCCGAATGAGCCCGTGGTGGTCGAGTTGTATGATGGTGAGATATGGGCTCCCCAGAATTTCGATTCATCGGTCGGGGGCGATGCCAGTCTGCGTGAAGCGCTGAAGAAATCTTTGAATCTTGTCAGCATCCGGCTTCTGCGAGATTACACCACTCCAAAAGACGTCGTCAAGATGGCGCATCGTCTCGGAGTGACGACTCGCATCGACGCGGTGGACGCTCTGGCGTTGGGAACATCCGGGATGATTCCTCTGGAATTGGTTAGTGCTTATGGTGTGTTTCAAACCGGTGGCGTGTTGGCCAAGCCAATGTATATTACACGCATTCTCGATGAGTTCGGGCAGACCATCGCCGACTATGCTCCCCAGCGTTCTGTGGTGCTCTCGGAGGAGACGGCCTTTCTGATGACGAGTCTCTTGGAATCTGTGACAGAGTATGGGGGCACGGGGATTGGTTTGCGAACAAGATTTCATTTTGATTCAACGGCTGCCGGGAAAACCGGCACGACCGATGATTTTACCGACGCATGGTTTGTGGGATTCACGCCTCATCTTGCGGCGGTGGTGTGGGTGGGTTTGGACGATCCGTCGAAAACCCTCGGAGAAGATCAGGAGGGGGCGCATGCCGCGCTGCCCATCTGGGCGAAATTTGTGAAGATGGCTTATGATACGATGGGCTACATGGATGAACCGTTTGCTGTGCCGGACGGAATTGTCACAGCCAAGGTATGTCGTGAAAGTGGAAAGCTGGCTCGCGAAGGTTGTCCGGATGTTTACATAGAATATTTCAATCGAAAGTACCCTTTGGAAGAATATTGTCCACTGCATATCGGTTCAAGACTGCCCGATAGAAAGTGGCCGAGCATTCTATAATCTGGGAGGAATTATGATTCCCAATAAGCGCATCAGGCAACGTGGCGGTATCGCCATCATTGTCGCTATTGTGGTGGTTGTGGTCATCGGCATCGTGCTTTTGCTTCATTTTACGTCGCGCCGGACCCCGGAAGGCATGCAGAATTTTCAGCAACTCGTGCAGAAGATTGACAAGTTGAACAACCAGATTGCCTCAAGGGAAGACAGAATTGGCGGTTTAGTACGCCGTTACAACGAAACGCATCCTGACGAAGCCATCGACACGACCGGCCTCGGCAGATTTGGTATGACACCCGAACAGGCGGAAGTTCTTGCAAGACGCATCGCACAAGAAAAAGATCTTTCCTATCGCTCACTTCTGCAGGAAGTCATCGATCTTACTCAAGAAGTGACGGAAATCAGTCAGGAAATGCAGGAAATCCGGGGACGCCTTCGACCTCCGTACATCATTCAAAAAGGCGAGACGCATTTTCAAGTCGCCATGAATTTCCTGAGCGGAGAAATCGGTATTGAGGAGGAAGAAGCTCTGCGACTTATCGAACAGGAAGCGCTTTTTCCGGAGTTGTTACCCGGTTTTGAAATTTGGAACTATTGGGGGGAAGGTGTCTTCGGAACGTTTGTGACGCAGGGTTCAGCGAAAATCAGTCCGAATGAGCTCATGCGGAGGACGAAACGGAAAATCGATCAGGAGCGCCGTACGCTCACCGAAGCACGAGATCGCGCTCAGGAAGAGGTGGCGGACCTTGAAGCGCGACGCACCGAGTTGCAGCAGCAGGTCGAAAAACTTGACTTGGAGCGGACGGACGCACTGAAACAATTAAATCAGCTCTCCCAAGAGAATGTGGAGCTCGCCGGTCAATTGAACTCGGTGGTCTATCGTGTTGGCACCTTTTCGAATTTCCAGAAACAAGGCGTGCTTTACAAACGCGCTCTGGGAAAATGGCGGACGGCTGAACTCGAAAAAATGACAAACACGAAGTCGGTTGATTTGCGTCAGACGCAGGAAATTATCTTTCTATCGGGAGAAGCTGGCCTTACGAAGATTTCGAAAGCGCTCGTTTTCCCTCGCTACTTTACTGAAGGCACGGATTACCGCATTGAAATCGCACCGGATAAAAAATCAGGCAAAATCGTCTTTCTGAAACCTGAACGGTTTCAATTTGCAAAAATTGCTGTAGCTGTGGATTAAATGACGCTGCAGGACGCAGGAGCGTTCCGCATAGTGAATAAGAATTTATTCGCCGCGGCATGCGTCCCGCGTGCCCAGCAACCAACCAACGCCGCGAGTGGGTGCCCGCACTCCTCGCGCAATAAATAAATCTGCAACCACAAATGGCCAGACCCATACATTCGAAATCAAGGCAAGTATCTCAACGGACGGACAAACCTCCCACAACATCGCTGGTGGTCGGGCTTTTTCTCTCGGCGTTGGCGCTGTTGATTTTACTGGCGCTGATAAGCTATGATCCCGCCGACTGGCCGATGGGACCGGTTGACCGGCCGATTTCAAACTGGATTGGCGGTATCGGCGCTTGGTTCGCATGGGCTCTCGGGCCGATGCTTGTCGGTCGCTGGGCAGCCTTTGGTTTTGTTGTTCTCTTGGGCGTTTGGGGATGGACATTGCTGCTGCGAAGCGATTGGCAGCGTCCTCTATGGATAACGCTTTGGGTGACACTGCTCACGCTCTGGGTCAGCACCGCATTCGGACTCGCCTGTTCGCTCTGGCCGGGTTGGACTCAAGCTGACTATGGAGATATTGCCGGTCTCTTCGGTCTCTGGATGACGGCAACGGGAAGCTATTGGCTGGGCGGCACAGGTCTGGCGATTGTCCTCGTTGTCCTCTGTCTTGCGGGACTCACGTTGTCAGTGGCGCGATTTGCTCACTGGTTTCAACAAGGATTGGACAGCGCAGCGGAAAGCGTGACGAATCTTCGAGTACCGGCTGTGAAAATCCCGAAAATAAAAAAAAAGATAGAAGCCGCTAAAGAACCTCCTCCCGAAAAGCCCTCACGAAAAAAGGAAAAGAAACGAGAGGCGCGCAAAAAAACAGCAAGCGATAAAGCGGAAGCGATTTCCGTACTGCCAAGTCTTACGGGTTATGTGTATCCTTCCACCGAGCTTTTTAACGCTCCCGATTCGGATTCCGGGATTACGATAACCGCCGAGGAACTCGATGAGAATTCGCAGTTATTGGAAGAAAGCCTCGCGCAATTTGGTGTTTCAGCGCGGGTGGTTCAGGTGCATCCAGGGCCGGTGATTACCCGCTATGATTTGGAACCCGCCGCCGGTGTCAAAGTCAGCCGCATTGAAGCGCTGGCGGATGATTTGGCGTTGGCACTGCGCGCGCGAGGTTTGCGTATTTTAGCGCCGATTCCCGGTGAAGCCGCCGTCGGAATCGAAATCGCCAATCCCAAACCTGCCACAGTCACCTTCCGCGAAATCGTTGAATCGGACGCTTTTCAAAGTTCGAAATCGAAACTCAGCTTTGCTTTAGGTCGCATGACATCCGGCGAAGTTTTCGTGACGGATTTGGCGCGCATGCCGCATCTGCTCATCGCAGGTACCACCGGTGCCGGAAAATCCGTCTGCGTCAACACGCTTATCGCGTCGATTTTGCTTCGCGCCGCGCCTGATGAAGTTCAATTCGTCCTGATTGATCCTAAAAAGCTCGAACTTGCCCCCTATAATGAATTGCGCAATCACCACCTGACTCATCGCCCGGATCTTGATGAATACGTTTTGACGCGGCCTGACGAAGCCGTGAAAGCGCTGCGTTCGGTGTTGCTCGAAATGGAACGACGCTATGATTTGCTGGTCGAAAAAGGATCGCGCCACATTGATGAATACAACGAGGAAGTATCGCAAAGCAGCGAAGAAGGTGTGCAGCGCCTGCCTTATCTGATTGTTGTGATTGACGAGTTGGCTGACTTGATGTTAACAGCTGCCAAAGAAGTCGAAGAACCCATTGCTCGCTTGGCGCAACTTGCACGCGCGGTCGGGATTCATCTGGTGCTGGCAACACAGCGGCCCTCGGTGGATGTTATCACTGGTGTCATCAAGGCGAATTTCCCGGCGCGGATTGCTTTTCGTGTGGCGATGAAAGTGGACTCGCGCACGATTCTCGATACGAACGGCGCGGAGACGCTTTTAGGCAGAGGCGATATGCTGTTTCAACATGCCGAGGAACCGAATCCCGTGCGGCTTCAGGGAGCGCTGATTACCCGGCAGGAAATCGACCGCATGATTGCCCACATTCGCAAACAGCCGACGCCTCAAGCCAAACTGACGTTGCCCCTCGAACCGGAGAACGAAGGCTCCTCGATGGGGATTTTAAATGGAGACCGCGATCCGTTTTTCCTCGAAGCGGCCAAAATCGTCGTTCGTACCGGCCAAGGTTCCGTATCCATTCTCCAGCGTCGGTTGAAAGTCGGCTATAGCCGTGCTGCGCGGCTCATCGACCAGCTTGAACAAGCAGGCATCGTCGGCCCTTTCGACGGCTCCAAAGCACGCGCAGTGCTCGTGGATGAGCACTACTTCGATAATCTTGGCGAATAGAAATGAACCATCCTATCGTTTTCTTTGTTGCGAGGGCGGCATGAGCCGCCTTTTTTGTTCTTGAAAAATTGAGATTTTTTTAGTATAATTAAAGCTATCCTTATTTGGTAGCATTATGTCAATCTGGATTCGACACGGTAGTGTTATTTCCCCCGGTGATAATCCGAAAATCATCGCGCCGGGACGCGTACTGATTGAAGGCGATAAAATTGCGCTTGTGGAAGCTGACAGCGGAAATGCGCTTCCCGCGAGCGACAACGTTATTGATGCGTCCGGATGTGTCGTTTTTCCCGGACAAGTGCTGCTGCATACGCATTTCTACGGGTATCCTGCGCGAGGGATGCCGCCTTTGGGCGCGCCGCCGAGAACGTTTCTCGATGTGTTGCGCCGAATCTGGTGGCCGCTCGACCGTGCGCTGACCCTCGAAGCCGTGAGACTTTCCGCGCAACTCTATTTATGGGAACTATTGCGCGTGGGCATTACGTGCGCGTTCGACCACCACGCAAGTTACGGCATGATTAAAGGAAGCTTGAGCGAAATCGCGTCGGCTTTTAATGATGTCGGACTACGCGGCTCCACCTGTTTTGAAATTTCTGACCGCTGTGGCATGACAGCGGCACAATCAGCCATCGATGAGAATCGATATTTTATTCAAGATACAGCTTCGCGCTTTGACTTCGCACCGTTCATCGGTCTACACGCTTCGTTCACATTGTCTGACCGGACGTTAACTCGTATTGCCGAACTTGCTGAAGAACTCGATGTTGGCGTGCATGTTCACCTTTGCGAAGGGAAAACCGACCGGCAACTTTCTGGAAAACCTCCACTGAACCGTTTTCGCCGCTTTGGCCTGTTGAATGAAAAATCCATTTTCGTTCACGGCATTGATTTGCGTCCATCGGAAATGGACATGCTGGCTGAATCGAAAGCAACGTTGGCAATCAATCCGCGCTCCAACTTGAACAACGCCGTCGGCCTGCCGAATATAAAAAACCTTGAAGCCACGGGTGTTTGTTTGGCGCTGGGCAATGACGGCTTCGGAGCAAATTTGTGTGCAGAAGCGCAAACCGCAATCGGAGCTTTTTCCACAAGCGCCCGCGATCCGAGTTATGGATGGGAACTTTTGAATCAAATTCTTTTTGAGAATAATCCGAAAATCGCCGGACGGCATTTGAACAAAGTCTTAGGTGTAATTGAACCGGGAGCCGCGGCAGATATTGCAATTTTTCCCTATGAACCTCCGTCTCCGATAAATGAATCGAATTATTTTGGACACTATCTTTTCGGTTTCGGAAATGTTCCCGCGCGCGATGTCATCGTGAACGGAAAGATTCGGCTTCACGACGGAGCGCCCGTCGGGTTCGATCCGGAGAATTGGGCGCAAGAAGCTCGGCGTGTCTTTCAAAAGGTATGGCAACAGCGTTCACTGCGAGGTTTTCATGTCCGTCGCCCTGTTTAATCCGCGATTGCAAGGTGCGCGCTGTGTCAGTTGTCAGCGCGAATGGACGCCGAAAGAAATTCCTTTCACCTGTCCGGATTGCGGTCCGCTGCTTGGTACCATCGACTTTATTTATGACTTTCACAAAAACAAACCGCACTCACCTGCTGCAGTTTTCCATCGAGACCTGTGGGATTGGAAAGATTTTCTGCCGGTCGTACCTCCCGAAAGCGTGCGTCTTTTGCCTGTCGGAGCAACGCCGCTGATTTCCGCGGCAGCTTTAACAAGGGAAATAGGCGTTCGTCGTGTGTGGCTCAAAGATGACAGGCTGAATCCATCCGGCTCGCTAAAAGATCGTGCATCGACCGTCGGTCTTGCTCATGCGATAAAAATAAGCGCTGATGTTGTAGCAGCCGCATCAACTGGCAATGCCGCATCATCGTTGGCGACACTTGCTGCCGCATGTGGAGTAAAAGCCGTTCTATTCGTGCCGGAATCAGCGCCGGAAGCGAAACTTGCTCAGCTTCTGCTGCATGGCGCACATGTGATTCGCATCAAAGGCACCTACGACGATGCGTTCGATATTTGCGCGAAGATTTGTCAGAAGCGCGGCTGGTATTCCCGCAATACCGCAACGAATCCTTTCCTCACCGAAGGAAAAAAAACCGTCATTTTGGAATCCGTTCATCAAATCGGCGGTGTGCCGGAAGTTGTGTTCGTGCCTGTGGGTGACGGATGTATTCTCGGTGCGGTACACAAGGGATTATGCGATCTTCAAGCCGCCGGATTCATCGAGCAAATGCCTCGGCTTATCGGTGTGCAGGCGAAAGACGCTGCGCCACTAGTGAAGCCAACACAGCTTCCTGTAGAAATGAAAAATGTCGAAACCTTCGCTGATTCTATTCGCGTCGGTTTGCCGCGGGATCAGGTGAAAGCTTTGCGAGCGGTCAAAGAAACCGGCGGAGCTTGGGTTACTGTTTCCGACGATGCGATTCGTGATGCGATGGTTTTATTGGCGCAGAAAAGCGGCGTTTTCGCGGAACCAGCAGGCGCGGCCGCATTGGCAGGTTTGATTGAAGCGAAACGAACAGGGCATATTTCCGAAGAAGAATCCGCATTGGTACTTGTCACCGGTCATGGCTTGAAAGATATCAAAGGTGCTATGTCAGCCGCACCTCGTGCGCCGGATGCGGTTTCGCCAACAATGGAGGCTGTCGAGAAGGCGATAGATTTCTAAACGAATTTACAGTAATGATAGGGTCGGTTGCAATCCACCAGTACTGGTGGACAACACCGCGTTCCCCTCATATGCAGGCGGGGGAGATAGTTCTCGCCGAGACAGGTCGCCCGACCTGTCCGCAATTTTGTTGATGAATGAAAAGGAGTACGTCATTGAATTGGTCACAGAAAAAGAAAATCGCAAATTCCATCTTTGAAACGATTGGTTATTCGCCGCTTCTCAGGCTTCCGAAAATTCCGAAAGCGGAAGGCATTAACGCTGAAATTCTCGTGAAGCTCGATTATTTTAATCCTTCCGGGAGTTTGAAAGACCGCATCTATTTCAATATGTTTAACCGCGCTATCGAGCGAGGAGAACTCAAGCCGGGGATGACGGTTCTCGAATGCTCGACCGGAAACGCAGGCATCAGTTGTTCGTTTGTCGCAGCCGCGATGGGTTATCCGTGTATTATCGTGATGCCGACGGGGATGAGCGAAGAACGCAAGAAAACGGATATTGCTTACGGAGCGAAGCTCGTCGAAACACCCGGCGGCGAATCGGATGTGGATTTGGCGTTGGAAAAAGTGAGAGAGATACGAGAAGGCGAGCCGGAAAAATACTGGGAACCGGGACAGTTTTCGAATCCCGATAATGTCGAAGCACATTATATGACCACCGGTCCGGAAATTTTCGAACAGTGCGACGGACATGTCGAATGTTTCATCGCGACGCAGGGAACCGGCGGCACAGTGACCGGTGTCGGGCGTTTTGTGCGCGAACGAGAACCGAATGTCAAACTTTACGCGATTGAGCCCGCGGAGTGTCCGTTGTTGTCTCGCCGTGTGTGGGGACCGCACGGTATCGAAGGTATCGGTGACGGTTTCGTACCGCGCGATTTGGATGTGAGTCTTTTAACGGGCATTATCACGACGACAACCGATGACGCCGTAAAAATGGCGCAGCGACTCTCTCGCGAGGAAGCGATTTTTTGCGGCATTTCATCCGGCTCGAATGTACTGGCGGCTATTGAACTTTCGAGGCGTCACCCGGAATTAAAACGCATCGTGACGATGATAAACGACAATGGCCAGCGTTATTTCACGACGCCATTGTGTGGTGCTAAAAAGGAATTCGAAGTACCGGAACGCGAACATCCGATGGATGACTACACGATTGCGGAACTGAATCAATTTCAGAGTGGATGGGAAATTATTGATGTCTGATTATAAGCGCATACGTGCATGGGCGGAAAGTCAACAAGACGCCTGCGCGAAATTCTTGGCCGATATTGTTGAGACTCCTTCGATTTCGAGAAATGAAGGGAAAGTCGTTCAACGAATCACTCAAGAAATGAAGGCGGTCGGTTTTGATTCTGTCGAGGTTGATGATTTCGGGAATGTCATCGGGCGCATCGGTAAAGGCAAACATGTGATTGCTTTCGATGCACATATCGATACGGTGGATGTAGGCGCGCCGGAACTGTGGGAAGGACGCGACCCTTTAACGCCGCGCATCGAAAACGGGATTCTCTACGGGCGCGGCGCGTCAGATCAAAAAGGCGGCATGGCAGCGCTCGTCTATGCAGGAAAAGGCATCAATGAGTTGGCGCTCGAGGGAGACTGGCAGGTGGTGATTGTCGGTTCGGTTTCGGAAGAAGACTGCGACGGTTTGTGCTGGCAGTATCTCGTGCGTGAAGGTGTCGTCAAGCCGGATGTGGTCGTGCTGACAGAACCCACCGAGGTCTCGCTTTATCGTGGCCATCGAGGACGGATGGAAATCGAAGTCAGTACGTCCGGTGTGTCGTGTCACGGCAGCGCGCCCGAACGCGGTGATAACGCGATTTATAAAATGGCTCCGATTGTTCAGGAAATCGCAGAGTTGAACGAACGCCTCGCTACGGATGCGTTTTTAGGAAAAGGTACGGTCACGATCAGCGAGATTCGTTCGACATCACCGTCGCTATGCGCCGTCGCGGATGGATGCACGATTCATCTCGACAGACGTTTGACGAAAGGCGAAACGAAGGAGACCGCGCTGAACGAGATTCGCGCATTGCCATCTGTCAAAAAATACAAAGCGGAAGTTCGGCTTTTGGAATATCGTCAGCCAACATGGCGCGGGATGGTGTATCCGACCGAGAGTTATTTTCCTGCGTGGGTGATGGAGGAGAATTCACCGGCGGTGCGCGCAGGTGTTGCGGCGCATGAAAAACTTTTCGACGAATCTGTGCGAGTCGGCCGCTGGAGTTTTTCGACAAACGGTGTGGCGACAGCGGGACTTTTGGGAATTCCTTCGATTGGTTTCGGCCCGGCGAGCGAAACGCACGCGCACGCGCCGACTGACCAGCTTCCGATTCGGCATCTGCCGCGCGCGATTGCTTTCTATATGGCTTATCCCGAAGTATATCTTTCAATGTCAGGAGAAAAAACGTGAACCCGCCTGCTATAACGACTTCTCTAAAAGGTCGAGATTTTATCACGACGCAGGAGTGGAGTCGTGAAGAAATCGATCATGCCATCGAGACGGCAATTCATCTGAAAAAGCTTAAAAAAGAGAATCAGCCGCATCGTTATCTGCCGGATAAGACTCTCTTTTTGTTTTTCTTCGACAAGTCCACACGGACGCGCAATTCAATGGAAGCGGGCATGACGCAGCTCGGCGGGCATGCGCATTTTATCTCCGCAGAGACATCGCAGGTCGCGCATGGTGAAAGCCCGAAAGATATGGGGATTATTTTGGCATCTTA
>CAZADO010000356.1:0-4020 GCA_964483885.1 uncultured Alphaproteobacteria bacterium
GGAAATCATGATTTATCAGCGTCTTCACATAGGTATCAGCTTATAGTCAAGAAAAAAAACAGGGCCAATGATTTGAACACATTGACCCTGATTCATGTGAAAGTAAAGTTAACCTGATGCCGAAACCTCTCACATCCGTCCAAACCGCAACGCAAACGTAGCTACCAAAGTACTGAGCTTCGCGTCATTAATCCAGTGAGGATTTTTATCTCGTTCCAAGCCAAGAGAGAAACGATGGGCTATACCTATTCCAATCCAAGTATATAGAGACATCTTCATCAAGAGATTGACGCCCGGCTCAGCAACAACAAATAATTCTTGTCTTTTCCAGATTACATTCCCGCTGTGCAGTTTACCATCGATTCTCATAACTCCTGTCCCGCCATGCAACTCTCCGGAGAGATAAAATCGTCTCGACAAGCCCTGAATATATTCAAAAACGATTCCTCCGTATCCCATCATCAAGTGATAATCTGTCGGCATATTCAATTCATCCGCGCCTTGATCCTTCACCCATGCTTTCCGCCCAAGTATATATGCTTCGGGGCCAAAAGCAAAGTGATGCTTGTGCACCCAAACAACTCGCCCTCCGATGAGAGTTCGTGTGACACCATCCATGTCGAAAATTTTCACGGATGGTGCTACGTACATCCTGACTCTGTTCCCCTCTCGCCAAGGTGACTCTGTTTGAGCCAAAGCAGGCACCGCCAAAGCACACAAGAGAAATAGGCATAACTTTTTTCTCATTTGTTTCCCCTTCGACAGTAAAAAAGGAGCTGTATGTGAACCCCCTCACATCCGACCGTATCGGAGTGCAAATGTGACAATCCAGAGACTGAGATTTGAAGGATTAACTCCACTTCGATTGTGTTCACGATCCGGATCCAAAGTACGAACGTAACGATAACCGATGCCTGCTTCAATCCAAGAAAAACGAGATACCTTCACCATACAATTAATACCCGTTTCGAAAATATAGAATCCATCGCGCCTTCCCTCAACGATGTTTCCACTGTTTAGATATTTGACATCAATCTCCATCACGCCGGTACCGCTGTGAAAATCTGAGGAGACACGAAAAACTCTCGATACGCTATACATATATTCGATGTCCACCCCACCATAATACATCTTCAAATAATGATTCATGGGAGTATTTTCATTGAATATGCCCTGATGTTCCAATTCTCTGTTCCCGATAAGTGTATAGGCTTCAGGTCCGAAAGCGAAATTATGACGACTGATCCATGAAATTCGCCCTCCAACCAAGGTTCGTGTGACATTCTCTATCTCGAAGATTTTTAATGCCGGTCTGATGTATCCCCTAACCTTATGCCCTTCTCGCCAAGGTGACTCGGTTTGAGCCAGAGCAGGAACCGCCCAAACACATACAAGCAGCAGGATTAGTCCTTTTCGCATTTTGCTCCCCTTCTTGAATAGAAAAGGGCTGAAACTCTCGTCGAGTTGTCAGCCCTAACTGTTTTTCTCCTACGGAGAATAGTTATCTCCTATTGCAGGATAACACAATCGTATTTTGAGAATTCTCATGTCTCTCTGTTCAATGCTTCCAATAGTTCGTTCATCCTGTCAAAACGATGCTGCGCGGCTAATTCTTCCAGTGTTCCCCAAAACGGTTCTCCGCAGGTTACACACGGCAATCCATACTGAATAAATATTCGGGAAACACTGGGATTCTTCTCGATGATTTCTTCGATGGATGTCTTTTCCGTAATCATTTATCGCCCTAACTTGGATTTCACGATTTCATGGCGATAAGTAATTTTAGCCGTTTTCCCCAGCATCGTGGAAACGCTGCAGTATCGCTCCTGAGACAAGTTTATAGCTTTTTCGAGTTTGTCTTCGGGAACATCGCCGGTGATGCGGTAAACCAATTCGATTTGCGTCAGAACTTTCGGATGTTCTTCCGCTTGCTCCGCGTTGACTTCCACTTCGAAATCTTCGAATGGAACCCGCATTTTCCGCAGGATGGAAATCACATCCATGCCGGTGCAGCCTCCCAATCCAACGAGCAGCAATTCCGCAGGACGCACGGATGAATCGGTTCCGCCGGACTTCTCTTGAGTATCCAGAACAATCGAGTGACCGGACGGAGCGCGACCAACAAACTGCATGCCTTCCACCCATTTAATTCGCGCAGTTTTCATGACTCCTCCTTTGGCTGCGGCAACGCATGACGTTCCAATTTTTGGCGGAGGGTATTCAGGGGAACAAGCCCCGTGAATTTATCGACAGCGCGGCCATTTTTGAAAATAATCACCGTCGGAATCGAACGAACACCGTACGTTCCCGCCGTCTGCGGATTGTAATCCAAATTAAGTTTTGCAATTCGCAGGCGGCCGGAAAATTCCGGGACCAAGTCGCGCAGTAATCCTCCCATGACCTGACAAGGAGCACACCACGGTGCCCAGAAATCCACGAGCACAGGCATATCGGATTTCAGGACCTCCTCTTCGAAGGTGCCATCCTCGACCTCAAGAATTTTGTTTTGTTTTTTCTCACCTAAGAGCTTGCTAATCCAGCCCATTCTTTTTTACCTCATCTGTTTGTACTTTTTCGATCTTTTGCGACGCTTGCCGATCCTCGGTGCGACATCCGCCGCCGAGTCAAGTGGGAACTCCAAATCGTGGCAGGATAAACTTCATCATGAGGAACCATGCGACGAGGAAAACAATCCACCAGTAATCATTCATCGCTTTTTTCCACCACCCTTTCATAAATCATCCCTTTAGTTATCATTTTGCGTTACTTTCGAGCAATATTCATGTGCATTTGCTTTGAAGTCTTCTCATCCATGCAATCTTTTCAAAATAGCAAATTCAATGTATAAAACAAGTCAAAGGGCACAATTTGCCTGCTACTGACCCTATCTGAATGTGGAGTTGCTTTTTTCAGTTTCAGCAGATTGGCGATTTCGCTTGAAAAACGACTTCCTACAGGAAGGTATCTGACACCTTGAATTTCTCGCATGAATTTTGTATCTTGAAATTTAAAGTTCAAAAGCCCAATCAAAAAGGTGGAATACCATGGCGAAACTCTCCGCTCTTGTCACTGGAGTGACCGGTCAGGACGGTTCTTATCTTGCCGAATTCCTGATGAACAAAGGGTACGATGTTTATGCAACAGTCCGACGTTCATCCATGACCAATCTGGATCGTATCGCTCACATCCAGGACGATATTACGCTGATTCCCGCCGATTTGCTGGATCAGAACTCACTGACCAGCGCTGTGCTGCAGGCTCGACCATGTGAGATATACAACCTCGCCGCACAATCTTTTGTTCCCGCGAGCTGGTCGCAGCCCGTTTTAACCGGCGAATTTACAGCGTTAGGTGTAACTCGCATGCTGGAAGCGATTCGAGCTGTGGATCCAACGATTAAGTTCTATCAAGCATCTTCCAGTGAGATGTTCGGAAAGGTGTGCTCGTCCCCGCAGACGGAAAACACCGCTTTTTATCCGCGAAGCCCTTACGGCGTTGCGAAAGTGTACGGTCATTGGATTACCATCAACTATCGCGAATCGTATAATATGTTCGCCTGTTCGGGCATTCTTTTCAACCATGAATCCCCTCGCCGCGGGCGGGAATTCGTCACAAGAAAAGTCACCGAATACGCCGCGCGCATCAAACTCGGGCAAAAGAAAACCCTGAAAATGGGAAATCTCGATGCGCACCGCGATTGGGGATTCGCGGGAGATTATGTGGAAGCCATGTGGCTCATGCTTCAACAGGATGCGCCTGACGACTACGTCATCGCCACCGGGAAATCTCACTCAGTCCGGGAGCTTTTAAAAGCCGCTTTTGGTGCTGTGGATTTGAATTACGAGGATTATGTGGTGATTGATCCGGCGCTCGTTCGCCCGGCGGAAGTGGAGCATCTTTTGGGAGATGCCAGCAAGGCACGCGAAAAACTCGGATGGAAACCCAAGGTTTCCTTTGAGAAGCTCATCTCGATGATGGTCGAAACCGACCTGAAGTTCTGGAAAGAACACGGCTAAACTG
>CAZADO010000357.1:0-2709 GCA_964483885.1 uncultured Alphaproteobacteria bacterium
TGGTGGTCGCTCAAGTAGTCTTGAAAGACACGCGAAACCCGGCGGCCAGCCGGGTTTTGTTTTCCTAATCCAATATCTATTCATTTCTTTAAAAGAAAGGTTCGAAATTAGAGATGAGACGCGGACAATCCACTTGGATACGGAGATTCGACAATGAGAGCTAATCTTTTGCCTTTGTTGAGCAGTTCTGCGAAAAACTTTTGGCGATTTTTATTCTTTTCCTCGTTGACATTCGCACTCTTCTCAGCCATAATCGTTCTCGGCCAAGTTTCTGAGGAAGAAACGACTGAAGCGCCTGCCTATGAGAACAGCTACTGTCTGGAATGCCACGGCGACGAATCGGCGGAATCTTCTGACGGAAAGTCTATCTATGTCGATGAAGGTCACTTGATAGGCTCGGTACACGCCGGAGTCTCTTGCCAAACGTGCCATGCGCAGCCTCAAGCTGACTGGGAAGATGTCCCGCATTTCAAGAAATATCAACAAGTAAATTGCGAGACATGCCATCAGCGGACCGCAGCGGTCTGGATGGAATATTTCTATAAAATGCTGAAAGCAAAGGGTGAAACGGACATTCCGGACTGTAAAAGTTGTCACGGTGTTCATGACATGCAGAAGCGCATGAGCATGGAAATTGTTTGTGACCGTTGCCATCAGGAAATCGCCGATGAATATCGCCAAAGTTTTCATTTCAAGAAATATCCCGAGGACACTCGCCGCTATCCCATCTGCACGACTTGCCATGACCCGCATTTCAAATCGAAACGCGAAGTCATGTCTGAAATCGAATATAAACAGGAAATTGTAGACATTTGCACCAAATGCCATCAGCGAGATATCGAAACGTATATTCACTCTCGCCATTTCCATGAGTTAGAAGGCGGGAATCCAAAGGCACCGGTTTGCACCAGTTGTCATGAAAAACACGGAATTCGGAAACCTACGGATGCGCAGTCAAAAGTCAATGCGCTGAATATTTCTGATGTCTGTAATGAGTGTCATCCCGGCCATAAAGAAAGCTTGCACCGTTCTCCGGGAGTAGATCCGGCTTTAATTTCCTGCGCTGGTTGCCATACGGGACATCAAACCGATATGACGTCCATTAATCAGGCTATTTTCAAAGAGGGAGGTATTTTTAATCGCTGCAATTTCTGTCATTCATCCGAACGTCATAAGAAAGAAAACCTCGCTCACGGTCAAATTATGGTGATGGGTGAAAAGGGTGAAGAGGCGAATTGCACACGATGCCACATCTATCACTGGAATCTCCCCGGCCTTGACGTTGAAGCCATTAAGCACCGGCGTACGGAGTGCATCAATTGCCATGCTAAAGAAAACCGTGAATATAAGAAATCCATCCATGGAAGAGCAAGAGCACAAGGAATTACCGAAGCACCGACATGTACAGACTGCCACGGTGAAGTGGATATTAAAAAGACGTCCGAGCAATTTACGCCCGAAGGAGTCATCGAACTTTGTGCCTCGTGCCATTCGGATAAAAATCTCATGCTGAAATTCCAGATAAATCCTTATGTATTAGAGGGATACAAGGAGACTTATCATGGCAAGCTATTCGAAATTGGGGACGTCGGGATGGAATTCGCCGTCTGCACCAACTGCCACGGTTCGCACACCATCTTGCCTCCGAATGATCCCGAGTCGTCAGTGAATCGCCAGCATATTGTCGAAACGTGCCAGCAGTGTCATCCGCGCGCCGGAGATCGGTTCGTATCCTATCTGGTGCATCCCAAGAAGCCGACGAGCGCTGAAATGAAATACGGTCGGGAATTAGCCGCCAAAGATACCGTATTAGCAGAGATTCTATCAGAAGAACAGAGAGTCGGTGGTTCCGGCCCTAGACACACGACCTTTGGTCGCTTGAATAAGGTTGTTGCAGGTGCGATGACGGTTTTACTTGTTGTTGTCTTAGGTATTTTTGGCTTCCATACGATTTTATGGTTTCGTCGCGGTATTCAAGGGCGATTTGTCATTCGGGGCACCTACTATCGACGGATTGATGGCTTCCATCGCTTCCTCCATATGTTGGTAAACATCAGTTTTCTGACGCTTGCTTTTACCGGTCTGCCGCAATCCTACGCCAATACTGCATTAGCGCAATGGCTATTCCAGCACATCATGTCTATCAGGACAGCACAACTTCTTCACTATTGGGCTGCGGCTATCACAGGACTGTATTTTGTCGCACATGTTATTTTCCTGATTGTGCGGGTGAAAAAAGTGGGATTTAAAGCCCTGTTCACCGGTCCAACCACGATGGTTGTGCGCAAGAAAGATTTTAAAGATCTCATCGCTCATATCAAGTGGTTCTTCGGAAAGGGGCCACATCCTCAATTTGACCGGTGGACTTATTGGGAGAAATTCGACTACTATGCGGTTTTCTGGGGCGTCATCGTTATTGGATTATCCGGTCTGCTTCGTTGGCAGGATGAGTTTTTCGGCAGCTTGCTTGGCGGCGGCGTGATTTCTTTGGCGGATACGATTCATAAAGAAGAGGCGCTCTTAGCGACGGCGTTTATTTTTATCGTTCACTTCTTCAATACACACTTGCGCGCCGAGAAATTCCCGATGGATGTCTCGATTTACACAGGACGTATATCCGAAAGAGAATTTCAGGAGGAACGCCCGGAAGAATGGAAGCGAATGAAGGAAGAGGGCAAACTTGCTGATTTGAAAGTGAAGCCCCTTAGC
>CAZADO010000358.1:0-8107 GCA_964483885.1 uncultured Alphaproteobacteria bacterium
CAGTTCGTTCGCGGCGATTCAGGTTTTATTGCGACGTTTGAGTTCGTTTCGTCTGTCTATGACAGCAACAGTACACTCGTTTCAGAAAAAATCGCCAACCGCGTCGCTTTCACTCGAACCTATCGAGAAACGAATCTTCAAACGCGAGCGATTATTCACAAAGATGCTTACGACGTGACTCCGGGAAAGTATCGCGTGCGTATGGTGCTGACGGAAAAGGAATCGAACGGACAGAGCCGATTCGAAACAATGGTTACGGTGAATTCGCCGGATTCGCTTTTGCGAGTGTCGGATGTTTTCTGGACAGGAGACGATTCCACCTCTCAAGAATTTGATGCGCTGCAGATTGTCCGAGGATTTTTCACCGATGAATCGTTTGCCATCGCACGATTTCAGATAGCAGCAACAGGACCGGATTCGATCCATTTAAGTTGGCGACTTTTAGGTCCCAAATCCGCGGACGTGTTTCAAACTCACGAATTGCAAATCGCACCCAGCCGGAAACCGACGCTGCATGAGCTTCGTCTGAGTCTTCAAGAAATCGGTGCAGGGGATTATACTTTATACGTCTCAGTTGAGGGCAACGGCCGGAAGGTGGTGCGTGAGTTGCCGTTCTCTTTGATGCTTCGCGGATTGCCGAAATCGATTGTTCAATTGGATGTGGCCATTCGGCAGCTTCGCTACATCGCGACGGGCAGCGAGATGCGCCGTTTGAACGACGCTCCGCCGATGCGTCGTGAAGCGCTCTTTCGCGATTTTTGGAAACGGCGCGATCCGAGTCCGGGCACTGAAGAAAACGAACTCATGCAGGAATACTACTACCGCGTCGAGTACGCGAATACACATTTCTCCACGAATCGAAACGGCTGGGAAACGGACCGAGGACGTATCTTCATTCTCTATGGTGAACCATCCGATGTCGAACAGCATCCGTTCGAAATCAATTCCAAACCCTACGAAGTTTGGTATTACAACGCATTGAATCGCCGTTTTGTATTCGTGGATTATAGCGGTTTTGGAGACTACGAACTCGTGGAACCGGAGTGGTGGCAGTGAAAGATTTGATTCTACCGCACGCGTTAATGCCGGGCGCAACCATCGGCATTTGTTCGCCGTCGGGGCCGGTGTTGAGTGAGAAACTCGAAGCCGCCGTCCGCGCCATCGAGGCGCGAGGCTATCGCGTGCGGCTCTCTGAAAATGTTTTTGCCCGGCACGGATTTTTGGCTGGTGATGACGACACGCGTCTTGCGGAGCTTCAGGGAATGTTTCAACTTCCGGATGTGGACGCTGTTTTTGCTTCACGCGGAGGTCATGGCATGGGGCGAATTCTGTCGCGATTGTTCTGTGAGAAAATTTCCGCATCACGAAAATGTTTCGTCAGCTTCTCGGATTTGACGGCGTTTTCATGGCTGCTTTTTGGATGCGACGGCTTCGTGACGTTTTCCGGGCCATTAGCGGTGGAATGGGGTGGTGGTGTTGCGGAGGAAGAACTCGACAAAACTCTGCGGCTTCTTTCGGGAGATGGTTCGCTTGATTTGCTCGATGGAGTGCCGAGAGAAAATCTAAAAGTTCTTAAAGACGGAACGTGCGAAGGGACGCTCCTGCCCGGCAATTTGACGATGATTGCAAGTCTTCTGGGGACGCCGTTTCTCCCGGATATTTCCGGCGCAGTTCTCGTATTGGAAGAAGTAGGGGAAGCACGTTACCGGCTCGACCGTCTGCTGTTTCATCTGCGAAACGCTGGAATATTTCGTCGCATCGGCGCGTTGCTTATCGGAGATATGCTGCATGGAGCACCGGATGAAAAGGATATGCCATCTATAGAAGAGATGGTTCTCGACGCGACAAAAGACTACGATTTCCCGATTCTATCCGGAATCCCTTACGGGCACGGGACACAGAGACTGACGCTGCCAGTGGGTGCACCGGTGAAATTAAATACGAGCACTTTCGAACTGCGGTTATTAGGGCCGGTAGTTGAGAGGGCGGCGTGAATCTCGGATTTTTCGCGTCGGGCTCCGGTTCGAATTTTGAAGCGGTAGCCCAGCGTTGCTGCAGTGGTGAACTTGCCGCAAAACCTACTGTCGTGATTTGCAATGTCCCGGACGCGGGAGTTTTTGAAAGAGCTCAGCGCTTCAGTGTACCATGTTTCCTCGTGCGTCGTGATGATTTCGCAGAGGGACAAGACTTTGCTTCGCGCTTGCTCAAGATACTTAACGAATATCAAGTGGAGTTAGTTTTACTGGCAGGCTATCTTCGAAAATTGCCGCCTACGGTCGTGCGAGCGTATCCGAATCGCGTCTTGAATATTCACCCGGCATTATTGCCTTCTTTCGGCGGCAAAGGCATGTACGGCATTCGCGTGCATGAAGCCGTGTTGGCAGCAGGCTGCCGCGAAACCGGCGTCACGGTGCATATCGTCGACAGCGAGTACGATCGGGGTCCGATTGTCCTGCAGCGAACCGTCGAGGTCAAGGACGGAGACAACCCGGCAAGTCTCGCGGCGCGTGTTCTAAAAATAGAACATGAAATCTACGGAGATGTTGTTAAACTTATTATCGAAAATCGTGTGCGTGTCGAAGGCGACCGCGTGCGTATTTTTTCCTAAGTGAGGCTATTGGTGGAAACAATCAGGAACGCTCTTCTTTCAGTTTTTGACAAGCGAGAACTCATCGACCTCGCCCGCGCTTTGCATGAAAACAAGGTGCGGCTAATCGCGTCGGGCAAAACAGCGAAGACTTTGCAGGAAGTAAAACTGCCGGTGGTGTCGGTCGAAGAATTCACGGACTCACCGGAAGTGATGGATGGACGTGTCAAGACACTGCATCCGCGCATTCATGCTGGAATTTTGGCGCGTCGCAATGACGCCGACGCGAAAGACCTTGCGCGTCTGGGTGCAGAGCCAATAGACCTCGTCGTGGTGAATTTCTATCCTTTCTCGGATGCCGTAGCTGTCGGTGAGACGCCTGACGAAATTATTGAGATGATTGACGTCGGCGGGCCTTCGATGGCGCGGGCGGCAGCAAAGAATTTCGAACATGTCGCGGTGCTGTCGGATCCGTCGGACTATATTGAGTTTCTCGAAAGTTATCGCGAGCATAAAGGAAAGGTAGCGGAAAAAGTCCGGCGGCAATTTGCAGCGCGCACGTTCGCCAGACTTACCGCTTACGATGCCAAGATTACCGAGTATCTGATTCCGGAACAGCATATCGGCATTGCGCTGCGGCGTGTGCAGGAATGCCGTTACGGAGAGAATCCGCATCAGAATGGTGCGCTGTATGTCGACGTCGGCGCAAAGTGCTGCGGACTTGCGGCGCTCAAGCAATTGCAGGGAAAGAAGCTGTCATATAACAATCTTCAGGATGCGAATGCCGCGCTGCAGCTTGCCCGTGAATTTGCAACCACCGCGGCGGTGATTATCAAACATGCGACGCCATGCGGTGTCGGATTGGCATTGACTCCGGCACAGGCGGTGCGGCGCGCGCTGGAAACAGATAAGGTGTCAGCGTTCGGAGGAATTGTCGCACTGACGAAACCGTTGGACGAAGAAACAGCGCAAATTCTCAGTGAAATCTTCCTCGAAGTTATTTTATCGCCAAGCGTGAATGACGACGCGCTGAAAATCTTTGCGAAGAAAAAATCGCTGCGGATTTTAACGTACGATATCGAGGAATTGAAACGGTCGCGAGTAGCATACGAACTTCGGGCGGTCTGGGGAGGATACCTGCGGCAGGAGAGCGATGAAGGTTTTCCGGAGCTTTCCAAATATGAAGTTGTCACGAAGCGCGAGCCGACACCCAATGAAATAGAAGCGCTGGATTTAGCGTGGCGAGTCTGCAAGCATGTGCGCTCGAACGCGATTGTTTTTACCGACGCCGTGCATACATTGGGGATTGGCGCCGGTCAAATGTCGCGCGTGGACAGCGTGGAACTCGCGATTCGAAAAGCGACGAAGTCGGGATTGACGCTTGTAGGTTCAGTATGCGCCAGCGATGCGTTCTTCCCGTTTCGAGATGGACTCGACGCAGCGGTTCGCGCAGGAGCAACCGCCGTGATTCAGCCGGGCGGCAGTGTGCGTGATGAGGAAGTGATTCAAGCCGCTGATGAACAAAATATCGCGATGGTGTTTACAGGAAAACGGCATTTTCGGCATTAGGAATACAGGTTTCTTCTGGCTATGACCATTTTAAACCTCGTTGTAAAAGGAGTTGGAGGATAGTTATTATGCCATCAATCCCAAAGGAAGACAAGTTGAAGGAAGATCTGAAGTCTCTTCCTTTGTCGGAATTGCAGGAAAAGCTGGGATTTTCACCAGATGGCTTAAGTCAAGCCGAGGCTCAGCGTCGACTGGAGCAATACGGCTATAACGAGATCGCGGAGAAAAAGGTCAATCCATTCCTCAAGTTCATCACCTATTTCTGGGGTCCGATCCCATGGATGATCGAAGCCGCAATCGTTCTGTCGGCGCTCGTGCGGCACTGGCCGGATTTCTTCATCATCTTCGTTTTGCTTCTGGCCAATGCAACGGTCGGTTTCTGGGAGGAACATCAGGCAGGCAACGCCATCGCGGCCTTGAAGGCCCAGTTAGCGATTCAGGCACGCGTCCGGCGCGCTCAGAAGTGGACGACACTACTGGCGCGTGAACTTGTGCCTGGTGATACCATCCGCGTGCGTCTCGGTGACATTCTGCCGGCAGATGCGCGCTTGCTGGAGGGGGATCCCGTGGAAGTGGATCAGTCCGCATTGACAGGTGAGTCACTACCCGTCACGCGAAAAACTGGTGAAGCGGTCTATTCAGGCTCGATTCTCCGTCAGGGCGAAATTGATGCACTCGTGTATGCCACCGGCGCGGCCACTTACTTCGGCAAGACAACGGAACTTGTGCAGGAGGCGCATACGGTCAGCCATTTCCAACGAGCCGTGCTGAAAATTGGCAATTACTTGATCTTCCTTGCAGTAGCGCTGGTGATGTTGATTTTGGCCGTCGCGTTGTTCCGCGGCGACCAGATGACGACCACACTGCAGTTCGCATTAGTGCTGACGGTGGCCGCGATTCCCGTAGCGATGCCCACAGTGCTGTCTGTGACGATGGCCGTGGGGTCTCGGTTGCTGGCGATAAAACAGGCGATTGTCAGTCGACTGGCAGCCATCGAAGAGTTGGCGGGCATGGATACGCTATGCTCGGACAAGACCGGCACACTGACTCAGAACAAACTCACATTGGGTGATCCATTCAGCGTAGACGGTGTTTCTGCCGACCAAGTTGTTTTTAGTGCTGCACTGGCATCGCGTGAAGGAAGTCAGGATACCATCGATTTGGCGGTATTTGGCGGTCTGAAAGATGAGCAGGCTCTGAAGGAATACCAAATACTCCATTTCCAGCCGTTCGACCCGGTGCATAAGCGTACTGAGGCCACTATCAAGGCCGGAGATGGAGAAACGTTCAAGGTCACGAAAGGTGCGCCGCAGGTGATATTGGAGTTGGCCGCCAATGCGTCACAGGTACAGTCCGCCGTTGAAAAAGCCATCAATGAATTTGCGGCACGTGGGTACCGTTCGTTGGGTGTGGCGCGGACGAACTCGGAAGGTCAATGGCAATTTTTAGGAGTTTTACCACTTTTTGACCCACCTCGTGAGGATTCTAAGCCGACAATCGAAACCGCGCGCCAGATGGGTGTTCATGTGAAGATGGTTACAGGTGATCAACTGGCTATCGCTCGGGAAACCGCCAAACAGTTAGGACTTGGCACAAACATCCTCGATGCCAGCGCTTTCGGCGACACGCGTCATCACGAGGCGGCGCAGTTGGCAGAGTCTATCGAGAAAGCTGATGGTTTCGCTCAAGTGTTCCCTGAACACAAGTTTCATATAGTGGATGTTCTGCAGCAGCGCAAGCACATCGTCGGCATGACCGGCGACGGAGTCAACGACGCCCCTGCGCTGAAGAAAGCCGACTGTGGCATCGCTGTGTCCGGCGCGACGGACGCGGCGCGCGCGGCGGCGGCCATTGTGTTGATAACATCCGGTCTGTCCATAATCATCGACGCGATTAAAGAGAGTCGTAAAATCTTCCAGCGGATGACCAGCTATGCAATCTATCGCATCGCCGAAACGATTCGCGTGCTTCTCTTTATGACATTGTCGATTCTGGCGTTCAATTTTTACCCGGTTACGGCGGTCATGATCGTGTTGTTGGCGTTGCTCAACGATGGTGCGATCCTGTCCATCGCCTATGACAAGGTGCATTACTCGGACAATCCAGAGGTCTGGAACATGCGGCAGGTGCTCGGGCTGGCGACCGTGTTGGGAGTAGCCGGAGTCATAGCATCATTCGGATTGTTCTATCTGGGAGAGCGCGTATTTCACCTCGATCGCGCGGTCATCCAGTCGCTGATGTACCTGAAGCTGTCCGTAGCGGGACACCTGACGATCTTCATTACACGCACACGGGGCCCGTTCTGGTCAATGCGCCCAGCGCGAGTGCTCCTTGCCGCGGTGATCGGCACGCAGTTGATTGCTACGATTATCGCTGTCTATGGAATCCTAATGACGCCCATTGGTTGGGGCTGGGCGCTTTCGGTGTGGAGTTACGCCTTGGCGTGGTTCTTGGTGAACGATCGGATCAAGATCTACTACTATAAGTTGATCGATTCGAAAATGTTATAAAAATCGTCCAACAAAATTACAGATTAAACTCCGGATGCACAAAATGAGCACAAACGACAAGAAGACAGAAAGCACGATCAAATTACTTATCGATAAACTGCGTTCACAAGACGGTTCCATACGCAAACAAGCAAGACATGAATTGGTCGAAATCGGCAGCGCCGCTGTTGGTGAGCTTGCTCAAAACATCGAAACCAAAAAGCACAACTTCAGGTGGGAAATCGTCAAGACGCTTGAACAGATCGCCGACCCTCAATCCGCGCCTTACATGATAAAGCTGTTGGAAGATGAGGAATTTGCCATTCGCTGGCTGGCTGCCGAGGGACTCATTCGAATGGAGCGGGATGCGATAAAACCTTTGTTGGAAGCGCTCATCCAGAAGTCAGATTCTGTCTTTTTACGGGAAGGAGCACATCATATCCTTTATGCTCTAAAGGATGCATATATTAGCGAAGCTTCTGACCAGATAAACGATTTAATGAACCATCTCAAGAAAGTTTCATCTATCGAAGACATCCCGATTTTAGCGAGTCATATTTTGCAAACTATGAAGTAAAAATGGTCATTGGAGTCTGAGGATATTATGTCAGCTTGGCCGAAAGGTGTGCCGGCGCCGTTATTTGTAAGGCCGGCGAATAAAGTGCGATTCGGGGGGAAGGAGTATCTTGTCAAGCGGGATATTCATGGGGCGATTTTCAAAATTGTCGGACGCGTTCAGCGCAAGATTCATACGACAAAAGACGCTGCTCAGGCTGCGATAAATAAAAAACCCGTCGCACAATGGGGAAGTCAATATCTCATTTATGTGCGCGTGGATGCGGAAGATCAGCCGCTGATTCTCGAATCGCTCTGGGCAGAAGATGAAAAACGGGGCGTTCCGAAACCGGATTTATCCGAAGGCGGAACATTGGGTGAAGATTTTTACTAAACAATAACGAATCATTGTAACGCCGAACTGTAACGCCGGACTGTAGCGCCGGACGGCAGTCCGCATTATTAATTTTTTGGGGTACCTTATGTCATTCTCATTCTGGAACTGGTTTTCCAACGACATTGCGATTGATCTGGGGACATGCAATACGCTTGTGTATGTAAAAGGGCGAGGGATTCTGGTGCGCGAGCCGTCGATGGTGGCGGTGCGCAAGTCGGATCATAAAGTTATCGCCATCGGCGCGGAAGCGCGTGAAATGCTCGGCAAGACTCACGGCGACATTGAAGTGATCCGTCCGATGCGCGACGGCGTGATTGATGATGATGAAATTGCCGAGATGATGATACGCGCGTTCATCCGGAAAGTGCAGAACAATCGTCTGATGAGACCGCGGGTTATCGTGTGCGTTCCGTCGGGTGTCACCAAATCGGAAAAGCGCATCATCCGTGATTCGGCTGAACACGCCGGTGCGCGCGAAGTGCATTTGATTGCCGAACCGATGGCAGCGGC
>CAZADO010000359.1:0-9569 GCA_964483885.1 uncultured Alphaproteobacteria bacterium
AAGCTGTTCAAGTTACCCCTTTTCCGACTTAATTTCAAGACTTCGGATCAAAATATTTAAACAACTTTCTAAGAAACTATACTTATTACATCGCTTCTAAGAGCCATACATAGCTATCAGTAAAGATTGCAAATCTTGCCAGCGTTCTTTGAAGTTCCTCAAAATAAGTTCACACCGAGTGCGGCGTATTTCTATCCTTGGAGGCGGGCATTCCGAGAGGTGAGCGGATATTTCGCCAAGCCAGGTTCAGCGCAAACTCCTGTTGGCCAAACGATGACGCCAACACCCGTAACCCAACCTGAATTTATAAAAAATTGCGGTGTTGGCTGCTTGCAGCCGACCCAAGCATACTGTGCCCTGCGATACTACTTACCATACCTTGCTTCAATTCTATGGTAGCGCCGCGCAGCAATGCGCTTGAAAAGCAATAAAAAAGAAGCCCGCGTCCTCGCGGGCTTCCAATTCATTTCTTGATGTGTCTAAGAGGCTCTCGCCGGTATCCTATTTGAGCAAGAGCATCTTCCGCGTTTGCCGTGCCGTTCCGGCTTGAAGCTGCGCGAAATAAATACCGGATGCCAATCTTTCCGGTTTCCAGTAAACGTCGAACACGCCCGCACGGCGTTCTTCATCCAAGAGTAAAGCAACTTGACGCCCCAAAATATCATAGACGGCAATGCGCACTCTATCCGGAGAAGGCAAACTGAAGCGGATTTTCGTTTCGCCGTTAAATGGATTCGGCCAATTCTGCTCAAAGGTTACCTTGTCCGGAATGACAACGGTTCGCTCCTCTTCCACACTGGAAATCACATCATCCAGAACGATAATGTCATCCAGATAAATCCCTTCATCGTTCACCGACGCATCCGAATAAAACGTAAACCGCAGACGCGTACCCAAAAAGGCCGGGAAACCTTCTATTGGAATCGTCATTTGTATCCATTCATCTTGATGGCCGGTCAGCGTATCGATAGGCACCCACTGGGCGTTATCTATCTGAATGTCGATACGACAGTAATCCCGGCCATCCTGCATATGATAGCGCGTCTTGAGTTGCAGCGTTCCATCACCATCGAAAGGAAACGCCGTAGAGAAAAGGCTGCCTTCCGACAACTCGGGATACTGATTATATTCCCCGAAATAGAAAGCGTGCGTCGGAGAGGCGGAATGCTGCGTCTGCAAATGCCAGTAGTCTTGGCGACCGGCATGTCCCCAGTTGTTGGTCATCGGATTTTCGAAATCATTAAAGAAATAGGCATTGCCTAATATCAAATAAATATCTCCCTCACCGGTCGCATCGTCATCGCCATAAATCGTAACACGCATATGCGCTGTTGCGGGAACGTCTGCACCCTCGCTGACGGATACGATAAACGGATCATCACCGACGACTTCGGCATGACCGAAGACCGTTCCAATCACGATTTCATCGTCGATAATCGTAACATCAGGGTCCAGGCTTTCGATAAAAGCATGGACATTTGTCGCGGCTCCTAAGCCTTCATTAGCGATGCGAAGGTACAACTCTCCGGTCTCTCCCGCAAGGAGGAAGCCATCGCCGTCGCCTCCGGGGGGCGGATCCGTAATTTCAAATTCCACCGGATAAAGCTCCGGTTCGGCGACGACATAAGTTTCTTCGAGGTTCCAAACCGTTCCGTATTGATCTTCAATTATAAACCGAAGTACAATCTCATCGCCATCTTCAGCCGTATTCGACACGTGGACAACAGCGGGATCAGCAGCGTACACATCGTCGCCGATAGGGACATCTCCGAAATTCGCTTGAGCATCCGTAATAGATGCAGGACCACTGGCAAGCTGAAGCGTTGAAGAAACTCCAAAAGCGGGACTGCCGCCTGAGTTGGACACGCCCGGAGTTAGTTCAATGTATTCGCCCGGATTGAATTCTGAATTGCCGTTGCCCTGACTCTGTCCCGTGGCATCGTCATCGATCTGCACGGCAAGCATCGACAGCTCCGGCCCGACAACCTGCAGCGTCGGCAACATCACGCACGGCTGAAGATCGCCACTTGATGAGGTTAGAAGAAAACCGACTCCTCGCTCATTCGGGCAGGAAGGCGAAATCTGCAAACGCAACTGCGGCGTGGTTGTAATCGTCTCTCCCGGATGAATGGACGGAATCGTTACCATACTGTCGAGCAAGACGACATACGAATCATTTTCACTCAAGATTCCCATGACCGCAGGTGAATTCACTCTACCAAGATTTTGCAGTTGAAGCGTTAATTCGACGGTTTCACCGTTTTGTGCGATGCCGTCTCCATTGCCGTCACTGCCGCCTTCATCATCGTCGTCGATTTCGAAACCGACCCACTGCACATACGCCTGTTCACCACTGCGTCCTGTCGTAAAGAGAATCGCCTTATGAGAACGCATCATTCCCGTGCCGGGCGCTCGAATGCTGGCATGTGTAATTTGACAAGCGGTGGTTAAATCCGGTTTTTGAATCCCGACCGTCGCAAAATTATCGTACGTATCGGAATTGCTGAGCGCTTCATATTGAAAAAGAATTTCTCCATCCCCGGTCGCCGTCGGCCAGCAAGCGGGATCATAGAGAACCACTTGAAACGTCTGCTCATCACTTTGATGAAGTATGGTCAAGTTGCTCCACTCGATAACGAAGCGATGCCCCACGTCATCATGCCAGGTGCAAATCCGGCCATGAGACTCGGTTACCAAATCATCCCAAAAAGGAGCGATTAAGGTTAAGGGTGCCAGAGGCGCGGGTAAAGCATAATTACGAAAATCGTGTCGATTCGTGCTCCCCATCGCAATCCAGCCGTTCGTGCAAATCGTGACCTGCGTATAGGTTTCGCCGTAGTATGTAAACGGGAACGGCAAATCAATGGTTCGCGATCTATCATCACCTTCCTCATCATCCGTCAAACCCCAGATGACTGAACCGGGTCCCCCGTTACTCGGATTGATTTCAATCCACGACAAAGCGGGAGCTTCGCGGTAACCAACGTCTGTGTCTTCATACGCGCGGTAACCATAAGCATCCTTCGGTGTCGGATCGTCACTGGTCAACACGCCGATGGACACCGAGAACGGTACATAAATCTCGTCGTCGTTCACCTGCAGAATCAACAGCAAGTCCGCCACATCACCGGGAATCAAATCGCTCGAAACGGTAAGCTGAAAAGCATTATCCGTGCAAGAAGAAGAATCTCCCGGCAGGATTTCAGCAAAGGTTGCCATGCTGTCAAGCATCTCGATTCCACTTGTCAATGCTCGCAATGTTGCGCTGACCGCAGGCAGAGAAGCGCGCCCCCTATTTGCCAAACTAAAATCAACAATGGCTGTCTCACCGGGATTAGCAAACCGGTATTCTCCACTGACAAGCGTGGACTGGACTTGCAAAACAGGGCTCATCACATCCACATCCTGAACCCAAGTAACATTGCCCGGTTCCAAGTGCCATTCAAGATGGAGCAACGTTCCGTCCGATGTCCCGTCGAGAATTTCGAAGCGCACAAATCCCGGCAGCGCATCCGCGCCGGACGTAAGCGACGGCACTGTCAGAATACTGTCGAGAATCGCGACAGAAGCCTGAGACGTTCGTAGAATCAGATTTCCGCCTCCATAAGTTGCTCCGCCGAAGTTATGTAGGTGTGGCCGCAAGGCAATCGTTTCACCCGGATTGGCATAGCCATTCCCATTACCGGAGCTTCCGCTCGCGCCGTCATCAACGAAATCCGTCACCGTCGCTCCGACGAAACTCCCTAAAGAGGACATTAAAACTACCGTCTCGATAACCGGCTCATAGAGAGGTTTCGTAATCGTAACAGTTACACTACTCGCATCCGTTTGCGGAAGCGGAAGGCTGAGGCGACCGCCTATATCTGCAACTCCCCGACTGAAAACTTCATCGCCCACTGACACCGTCGCCCAAGTCTCCGCCAGCGGTTCATCAGCGTTCGTCGTCGTGATTTCAAGAGCCGGTTGACCGAGAGCTACTTCCGTATCGAAATCCGCATTCAACTCACGCGGAGAGCCGACAAAATAGGTAAGCCCCGGGTCGCCAAGAACATTATAGGTGTGAAAATAAAAGTGCACGGAATTGAAAGACTCTCCCGGAGCCAGATTATTCGGGAACTGCCGCATGACTTCCATCTTGCCTCGCAGCAGCGCCGCACCGAAGGTATTGATGTCTTCATATAAAATGCCCAAGTACATTCCCGCATCCAGTGTGTTATTCCATCGAGTCTTCGTATCATGTTCCGACGGACCGCAAAAAGCGACAGCGCCTTTGGGATTGTTGGGTGTTCCGTAGCGAATCCATGCTTCGCCAAAACACGGATCGGTATTGGATACGAAATCGCCTCCGCCGCAAACGATACTGGTCACGACAGGCAATTTCCAACCGTTGGTTAATTGACCTATATCACCCACATCAAAACCCGGCATAGACCAGCCTTCCGGCGCACCGAATCCGCGATAATTGACGAAGCTGACGCCGTTGTTGATACTCTGCCGAATTTGATAAGCACTCCCACCGGGAGAGCGAACCGTATCCACGGTCGTATAACCATGATCCAACAAGCGGTCGCGCACCCAAAGTTTGGTTTGCCAAGCCGACGTGTAACTCTGGTAGTAATCCGCGCAACCAACCATCAGAGCTTTGGTTCTCCAAGCACCGTTGGGATCATAAGGTGTTTTCTCATAGTAGATGGTTTTATTCACCACCGTACGAAGTTCCGTCTCTGTATCCACCGATAGTCTGCCGATAAGAACATCCGGCAAATAATCTTCGCCGTCTATCATCGCATAGGGATGGTCGGTGCACATCAGGGGCTGATAAGTCCCACTAACCATATACGTTGGAATCCCATAGCTGCCTGTATTGTCTCCGTCTCCAATCAACACGACGAAAACCGGCGGCTCATCCCATGTATTATAAGCGGTCTGAATATAACTATGTATGTCTTCCTTCGTCGTACCGCCGATAACATCCGTGGAAACAATCGTTACCGTATGACCGCGCTGGCGTTTCCAGTTGGCGAAATCCTGCAGCGCAGCTACACTCGCACCTGCTTTGTGGATAATAAGATACGGCTCAGGATGGCGTTCCGGCACAGGCGGTAATTCATCCAGATTCCCCGCGACAGACGCGATAATATCCATAAACGTCGGCGACAGTTTGCGCGAAGGTACTGCGACACCGGAGCGCGTATAAGTTATCTGCACGCGGTAATCCGTACAAATGCGCACATTCTGTCCATCCTCTGATGGCTGCAGTGCGTTAAAAGAAATTGTCGAAAGAGGAATGCCGCGCATCATCGCAATTTGCCCGGCTGTCCCAAGTGGCAGCGGTTCATTTTGAACAACTTGCACCAGCGAATCACTGATTTCTCCCGGTGCAGCTTCCCTCCAAGTATAAGGTATCACATCAACTGTTATCGCTTCGGTTCCGGCGGGTAAAATCCAGAGCAGCCCTGCCGAAAACGGACGAGCCTGACTATCCGCACGAGGGTCAACCGGTGCATCAAATACGGGCGGTTCCTCGCGAACAGCGAATTCCGCTCCAGAGGTGGAGCTGTAAATTTCAGAAACAGAAAGCTGTTTCGAGGCAACAGGTGTCTCATAGCTCATAACCGTCGCATAAAGAGGCAAAATTCCTGAACCAATCATGCATAGAGCAATAACAAATCGCAAAGAGCTTAACATCATAGTTTCCTTTTTATCTATCTCGCAGCTTAAATCTTCGTGGTGGTGTTTGTTGTCGTTATTGTGAAGGTTTACAATGGGGATTCATCACTCGCCGAGCCGGGTTCAGCGCAGTACTCTGTAGCCGAATTGACGAACGCCGTCGCGCGTAACCCGGCCGGAATTTTCATGGTTCTTAATCTGTCTGAGAATCAATCGGCTCGCGAACAAAACGAATTTCTTTATCAGGTTCGTTGGCGATTTGTTCTGTTATCTCGCGCAGTTCCTGACCTAAATCTTTCAGAATATCACGGAAAGCCGGAATAAGTTCCAGCATGCGGCGAAAACTGACGATTTCCTGTGGAGAATAAGCCGGAACACCTTTCCCTTTCTGTTCTCGGAGAAACTGATGAAGGGTTTGGTGTATGTTTGTGCTGTCCACAGCCTGAACAATTTTCGGCCCAAAAAGCACAACAAGGCGTTTGAGTGTATCTGTCATCTTTTGAAGTGTCTGGACGGTATCACCCTGCTGGTGTGTCAGGAATTCCCGAAGATTCACGATTATCTCGGATTTGCTGCCCAGCGAATCATCCACTTTCTCAATGACGGCTTTGCGCAGTGCATGAATGGTACTGTCTTTGACCTCACCTAAAAAGACGTCTTGTCCCGTAATCGTGGAATCTCTGACTTCTCCCTGAACATAAACGCCCTTTTCCATCACATGAATCTCATCTCCGTCGGAACGACTGGAAGGTTCGCCGTAGCTTTCGACAATGCTCCCAAGGATTTTCCCGTCGATATGAACGCTGTCCCCGGAGAAAACCCTGCAATCCCTTTCGACATCCCCATGAATGATAATCACTCCGGTTGCTTTCAGGTGGCTGCCGGAAAGCAGGCTGCCTTTCACTTCAAGGTGGCCTTCATAATCAAGGTCCAGCACCTGATTTCCCTCAACCTCCCCTAAAGACTCGACGGACACTCGAATACGTGCAGGGAAACGTTTGACTTTCCCTTGTTGCCGAATCGTTTGCTCATATCGCTCAAAACGCGATAAGCCCTCGATAGCGGCGAAAATTCGACATGCATCCGAAGAAAACCGGGTGCCCGCGTGAGCTTCCAGCGTAACATCTCTCCCGTGTCGCGCGGCTAATTCTCGTCCGAAAAGGTTCCGGCCTGAGCGAATTCCTCCGGTCGGAGGAACACGCCGGATAAGTAAATCTCCTTTTCGGACGCGTCGGATGCCGACTTGTGATGGGAGTGCTCGATTCTTCTCCGCGACTGGCAAAGCATATTCGATAACGGCGTTCTCGCCTGAATCCGGAAAGATTCCTTGACCGATGGTCAAGTTAATTAGTTCCCTGCCAGTGGTTTCCAGCGTCTCAAGTGCCTTGCCGAGCGCAGCCCAGTCCAGAAAATCAAGTTGAATCCCTTTCATAACCATCCGCTGTTCAAGTAGTTCCCGGGTCAGCGGTTTCTCAAATTCATCGTAGGGGAAAAGATCCGCCTTCAACAGCATATCCGAAAACGATGTCCCGTCGGGTCCTTCAAGCGGTTCGATACGAAATATGGGCGCTCCTTTGCGAATGTCCTGCTTGACAATCTCCATCTCAACAAACAAACCCTGTTGAGTCTCTCGGCGATTCAGAAGGCGAACATACTTCAGATGTTCCTCCGGGATCCCGGTCTGGAGAGTCAACTCAGCTTTCACCTCGCGAAGATGATCGGTGGCTAGCTCCTCATACGCTCTTTCGCCCCCGAGCAGCAGGCTCACCTGCCATCGTTCATAACCGAGCTTGGTAATTTTTACTTTCTTGTCGACTGCTTTCGCCATAGTTTTTTATTAAACATCCATCCATAAATCGCCGCGAGTGTGTCACACCTAAAACTTAGGAAATCCAATCATCAATGGGTCGTTATTGTTTAAAAGCGATGCCTTCCCTTTGTCCAAACCCTTATAATTAGCAAAAAGCACGCCTTACTTTAAGGTTTAGCTAAACCACTATCCTGCGAAGAGCTAATCGGTTTATAAACCGTCATTCGGTGGTACTCCAACGCATCTCGTAGTTGACAAAACGCAAGAAATGCACGCTCATGCGTAGCTTTGACCGTTGTCCATTCTTGGATGAAATCCGGAGAGGCTTCCTCAAGAGCCACACATAAAAGGATTCCGGTTTGTTCGAGTGCACAGGCTTCGTCGAAGGCGTTTTCAATAGAAATCACTCGCCGGGCCTTGATAACTCCGATGTCATCCTTTTTAAGCCACTTGTTAAGCTTCAATGCGGAAAGCAGTGGTGTCTCAGTTTGTGCCAAGACAGCTTCTTCCGTGACCTGTTCAGGTTCCGGAAAATCCCGTAGGGCGCGTTCGAACACCTGCCGCAATTCATCCCATTCAATTCGCTGGGAAAGCTCCCGGTAGAATGCAGTGCGATTCCGCAGAAGGCGTCTTATCAGAGGATGAATTGCGTTCATAGTTTACAGATAACTCACTAAATTGCCCGGACATTACCTCGCCGATCCGGATTCAGCGCAGATTCCCGTATGCCAGCCGATGAACTTATCGCGCCTAAACCGGTCGGAACTGTTTCGCCGCGAGTGGGTACCCTCACCCCTCGCGTCCAATCCGCCGTAATGCGTGCATAATCCGCCAGGAGTCTTTTTTTCTATAGACCAGTATTATACCGAAAATTCTGCAAACTTTCAACTCTCATTTACAATGGTTTAGAAAAAATTTCCAGGCTTCTGTACTCAATATATGATTTCTCTTGACTTTTTCGAGGAACTTTCCTATGTTCCATTTGCCCGGACGAATCGTTCCCTGGACGCCACGCACGGACCAGAACTCGGTTCGTTTTCCGGGCAGCTCTGCGGCTGTGACGCAATGGTAGCGTATCAGCTTCCCAAGCTGGGTGTTGCGGGTTCGAGTCCCGTCAGCCGCTCAATGTAAATATTTGTGTATTAATTAATAGGGATAGCAGAGGTGATTTCTTGTGGCTACAAGAAGTAGCCGCAAATTCAATATTTTGGACAGAAACTGACTGAAAGTGTATACGGTAAACACTTCGTAAGTTGTGAACAGGCGAACCTTGGTGGTTCGCTTTTTTTATACTGTAACCTAATCCAATCCCAGCGATAAATCCTTCCTTCTGACCGAGTGCAATCTATGTGAAGGTATGCTTTTTGCCATTAATACTACATCACACAAGGTTTCGTGTTCCTGTAACTACCCGATTTCTGGCGTTAAGCTTTCTAAAATCGTGATGGATGCAAAGGGGGGTGGTAGAAAATAGGATAGAATCCGAACTGCTAATGCAGAAAATCATAGAAAAAAAGTCCGATGGGTCAGTATCGTATTGAGATTTCAAATGGAGTTTTGGCAGCGAACTTGAGTATATCGCCGCGATATGCCGCCGTTCGTTTATGAAAAGGGCGATTGAATCTTATTTTATTAATTCCTCATGCAATCATTGAACAATAATCAAAGCAACGAACACAAATCTGTTTGCGACAGCATGCATGGACAACATGACAGAATAGAAGGCGAGAATCTGAGATTTCGTATCCTATCGCCTTTTATTCTGGCGCTTGCGTTGATACTCGGGTCATTCGTATTCGGTGTCTATCAGCTTCAACAACGTGAAATCTACTTACAAATAGATGATCATCTTAAAATCTCCAATGAGATATTTGCCCGACAATTGGACGAAGAAGCCACGAACTTGAGTTCAATCATAAACGTGCTGCACCAAGATAAAGATCTGCAAGCAGCTTGGTCCGAAAGGGATCGTTCAGCGATACGCTTAAAGCTGATGCCGATCTTTGAGCAACTGGCTTCTGAAAATCAACTCACGCAGCTATATCTCCATGATGTTGACCGAGTCAATTTCATACGTATCCATAAAACT
>CAZADO010000360.1:0-3564 GCA_964483885.1 uncultured Alphaproteobacteria bacterium
TCCGGTCACTGTTGGAGTCGCATCTCCCTGCATCGCGCGAACGAATTCTGTCTGTTCCATCTCGATGGCATTCCCTTCAGGCGCTTCGGGAATTTCGTAGAGAATGTGACGCTTGACCGCTGCTTTTTCAATCTCTCCCAAAGCAAACGTGCCCGGCACCGTTTCTTCGTTGGCGTGCGCAAGGCGGAAGATTTCTGTTTTACCGCTGGCGAAATCGAGTGAGATGTAGCTGTCTTCCGCAAACAATCGCATCTTCCGCATCGGATTCGCGCTGATACGACTCGCCGTGACATTCGCCACCGCTCCGGATGCAAACATCAACCGCGCGTTTGCGATATCCACTCCTTCGGAAATCACCGCGACACCGACCGCGTCTACTTGCGTCGGATATTCATTCATCAGGAACAGAATCAAATCAAGGTCGTGAATCATTAAATCCAACACAACCGCAACATCGGTTCCCCTTGAGCGGAATTGCGATAGCCGATGCACTTCGGCGAATTTCGGTTTCGGCGCTTTTTGTCCCAGTGCTCGCATGGCACGATTGAATCTCTCGATATGACCGACTTGCAGAACGAGTCCTTTTTCTTTAGCGAGCGCAACGATTTCTTCCGCTTCGGCAACGGTGCGCGTCATCGGTTTTTCCAAGAAAAGATGTTTGCCACGTTCCAGTGTTTTCTTTGCGATGTCATAGTGAGAACTCGTCGCTGACGACACGACGACACCGTCCACATCGCTCAGCAGTGCGTCCAATGAATCGAAAGCGCGCCGCTCGTATTTGCTCGCAACTTCAGCCGCCTTCTCCTTATCGATATCGAAAAGTCCCACCCACGCGTTTCCCTGTGCGGTCAGAAGTTTCGCATGGATAGACCCGAGATACCCGGCTCCGACCAGTCCTACTCGCAGTGATTTCATGAAGGTTTCCTCTTTGCCTTACTGTATTTAAGATAGACATTTATGGTGCGAAAGTCAAGCTTATTCATTCAGGAAATCTTCACGCTTGACAAACGAAATATCCTGCCGAGTTGAACTCTTTTCCGGGCGCGCGGGACGTAGCCTCGGCGAGATTATCACTTGCCGAGCCGGATTCAGCGTAGAGTCCCATTCCCTAACAAGGTGGCTTCAGCCCCTTGTGCTTGCGAACGATCAACCACGTGGTTATATCAAGGGGCTGAAGCCACCTTGTTTCCACTCGTTTATTTACGGCGCGTAACCCGACCGGAATTGAATCCTACTGACCCTTTCCACGACCAAATTTTCCGATGAAATAACGGATAAAAGTTCCTCATTATCACAAATTGATAGGTCGGCTGAATTTCTGAAACATCCCATAATTCGGGAGTTTTTCAGCTAAAAAAATGAGTTGACTTTTTGAGAAATATTTCGCATATTGAGCATTCCAACCTCTTTCCCTAAAGCCTCTAACTTCAGTAAGATACAACGTGAAATTTTTCTCACACTAACCTTCAACAAAGGAGCCTACTATGTCGAAACTTCATGACAAACTCGCTGCGATCATCCCTCCGATGCGCGATGAAATCCGGGGCATTATCAAGGAACATGGCGACAAGGTCATGTCTCAGGTAACCGTTAAACAAGCCTACGGCGGCATGCGCGGCGTCAAAGGCTTGGTCTGTGACACGTCCGAAGTTCCCCCCGATAAGGGATTGGTCATTCGCGGCATTCCGCTGAAAGAACTGACAGACAAACTCCCCGAAGAAATCTTCTGGCTGCTGTGCACCGGCGAGTTGCCGAATAAGGACGAACTTGCTGACTTCCAGAAAGACCTGATGAGCCGCGGTGAAGTGCCGGATTATGCCTGGAAAGTTCTGGAAGCAATGCCCAAGGATTCTCATCCCATGGCGATGCTCGACACCGCTATCCTCGCGATGGAACATGAATCCGTTTTCCGTAAGCGCTATGATGAAGGTATGAAGAAGACCGAGTACTGGGAGCCAACTCTTGAAGACTCGCTGAATCTTCTGGCGAAAATTGCTACTCTCGCTGCTGGTGTTTACCGGATGCGTTTCAACAAAGGCGCTCGCATTGCTCCGAAGGCCGGTTTGGACTGGGCAGCTAACTACGCCCACATGCTTGGGCTTCCGGATCCAACGGGTGAATTTGCGAACCTGATGCGTCTTTACATGGTGCTGCACAGCGACCATGAAGGCGGCAACGTTTCGGCGCACACGTGTCACTGTGTCGGCTCGGCATTGTCCGATCCGTATTACGCCGTTTCAGCCGGTTTGAACGGTCTGGCAGGTCCCTTGCACGGCCTCGCCAATCAGGAATGTCTTGCCTGGATTTTGATGGTCAACGAGAAATTCAAGGGTTCCCCGACGGAAGAACAACTGCGCCAGTTCACTCAGGAAACTTTGGACAGCGGTAAGGTCGTTCCGGGTTATGGCCACGCCGTACTGCGGATCACCGACCCGCGTTTCGACGCTTTCTCCGCCTTTGGACAGCGCGTTGCCCCCGATGATCCAACGGTCGCAACGGTCGCAAAAGTTTACAAGGTCGTCCCTGAAGTCCTGAAAACAATTCAGAAAATCAAAGACCCGTGGCCGAACGTGGATGCGGCTTCCGGTTGCCTACTTTATCACTTCGGCATGTCGGAATTCAGTTACTACACGGTGCTCTTCAGTGTTTCCCGTGTCATGGGAATGGCTTCGCAGCTTATCGTGTCCCGCGCTTGGGGCGAACCGATCGAGCGTCCGAAGTCTCACACGACGAAATGGGTCAAGAACTTCGTAAAGACCGCGTAAAACTCGTTACTTTTCCGCCTGATAACAAACAGCCGGTTCGGATTTCCCGAATCGGCTGTTTTGTTTTATATCGCAAGTGCTACTTAAAACGGGGACGCATGCCGCGGCGAGAAAAAAAGTCGCGGTGTTGGCTGCTCTTTTCTTTCACCGTTGAGTGATAAAGCGCACTGCCGTGCGGCACTACAAGATAATATTCTATTCTTCCCCTGTTAAAAGATTCTTTTGCTCTTCCCCGCTCTTTTCCGCGCCCGGCAGTTTCAACGCGTCCAGCGTCACACCGAAATGCTCAAGATGTTTGCCGGCGTCCTCCATATTTTCACGAGCGTAGCCAATTTGCTTATACGCTTTTTGAAACGCATCCCGGAATCTATCCAAATCCTTCCGTAAGCCATCGAGCAATCCCGCAATTTTCTGCGCTTCTTCGGAAATTTTCATACCGCGAAAACCAATCACGGTTACCTGCAATAACGCCCAGAAGGTCGTAGGTGATGCCGGAAATACTCGTCGCTCACGCGCATGCTGGAGGATGTCCGGCTGACGGAGCAGTTCGTAGTGAATACTGTCGGCGGGGATAAACATCACCGCGAAATTCAACGTCACCGGCGGGCGAATGTATTTGTTCGCAATGTCGTCGATATGTTTGCGCACATCCTTTCCGAAGGTGCGCAGGGCTCTGTCACGCTCTTCAGCGGGCAACTCCGCGTCGTTGGCTTTGCGCCAGTTTTCCAGCGGAAATTTGCTGTCCACCGGCAAATGCCCCTGAGAACTTAAAATCACCACATCTGCTTTTTCATTGCCG
>CAZADO010000361.1:0-19242 GCA_964483885.1 uncultured Alphaproteobacteria bacterium
AAAAATTTCTTAAGAGGGAACATGAAACATCCGCGGGGAATCATGAATCGAAATCTGTGTAGTCTTGTTGTCATGGGTTTAAGCATCTTGTGGTTCGCCGGATGCAGCCCGACTGAGAAGAAGACGAGTCCCACGACGGGCTCCGCTTTTCTTTATGCGTCTTCAGCGGCGGAAGATTTAGGAGTCGAACTCGCCAAGCAGTTTGAAGGTTTTTATACCGACGCGCGAATCGATTTCGGTTCATTGCGGACACGCGCCGCTGTGGAATCGCTGCTGTTCGGTACGTCAGAGGAGATTTTTCTTGACAGGCCGCTTGTGAAAGCCGAATCTTTGGCAGCGGCAGAACATGATATCCCGATTTTTTCGTATGCCATAGCGTCGGTGCCGCTCTATTTCGGTGTGCACAGCGAAAATCCTCTGCGCGCCATCGATTCGGTTGCGCTGCGCAACTTTATGACGGGAGCATGGGATAACTGGAAAGAAGCGGGCGGACCGGACCTTCCCTGCCATCCGTATATATCGCTGCCGGGAGAAGGTGGTTGGGAAGCGTGCATGAATTACTTCGGTTTCTTGGATACGGTCATCGCGGTTACGTGTTCGACACATGCTGACCTTATCGAAAAAGCCGAGGCGGATCCGGGAGCATTAGCGGTGATTTCGATTCCGATTCAGAAAACATCTCTGCGTAAGCTCTGGTGGCGAGAAGGCAAAATCGAAATTCCTCCCAATATAAAAACCATCGTTGAAAAACCACGTTATCCATTTTCGCTTACTATTACCTATGTGACGAACCGTCAGAAGCAGGATGTGGCGGCTGGTTTTCTTACCTTTATTGTCTCCAATGCAGGACAAAAAGTAGTCGCGGATGAAGGCTATCGTCCTGCGACAATTCCCATACGCATCGTCGAGATGTTTTGAGATTCCAAAGCACATAGAGAAACGAAACTTCCTGTCGCAAGGGCAGAGGTTTCGTTTTTATTTTCCCCATGCAGGGTCAGAAATACTGCAAACAATAAATATAGAATCAAAGGAGATTCATCATGGAATTTTTTGTCATAGCTGTGATTATCATTATCGGCGCTCTCTTAGGCGCGATGTCCGTGCCTCACATGAGGAAAACGGTACTCGGAGTGGGAGGCATCCTGTTTATTATTTTACTCGCTGCGACAGGGATGGTCGTCATTCCAGCAGGGCATGTGGGAGTCGTGGATGTTTTTGGGAAAGTCCAAATGACATCCCTGCCAAGCGGTCTGCGAGCTAAGCTCCCTTGGGCACGCGTCATTATGATGAACATTCAGCTCCAAGAGCTGAAAGAAACCGCTGAAGTGCCTGCGAAGAACGGACTGAATCTGCGGATGGATATTTCCGCCTGGTATCAGCTCGATCCGGCAACGGCTCCGATTGTCTATCGTGATCTTTCGATTAATTATCCAATTACGGTAGTTGCACCTCTCATACGCTCCGAATTGCGCGCGGTAACGGCGATGCACGAACCGATGTTTCTTTATACGTCAGATCGAAGTCTCATCGCGAACAATATTATCGAATCGGCGGCACCTATTTTGGCCGAGAAGGGAGTCACGATTGAAAGAGTGCTTTTAAGGGAAGTTACGCCTCCGGATGAAGTGCGGAAGGCCATTGAGCAAGTTACCGCCGCTGAAAATGAATCCCGGCGCATGGAATTTATTCTCACCAAGGAAACGCAGGAAGCGGAACGTAAACGCATCGAAGCGAAGGGTATTTCCGATTTCCAGAAGATTGTGATGAAGGATATTACCGAAGGACTGCTGCGTTGGAAAGGCATCGAAGCTACGGCGAAATTGGCTGAATCAGCGAACGCAAAAATGGTTATCATCGGCTCGGGCAAGGATGGCTTGCCGATTATTCTGAGTCCGTAACGGTAGTTTGCCAACAGCTTTTATGGAGTTTATCTTTGAGGCAAATAGGAGAGGAAGCTATGCTTCGCATTTGTTTGGTCTGCATATTTTTAAGTTTTGCGACTTCGGGAGTTTTATTAGCGGATCCGATCGGTTTTGTGGACACGGTCGGCACGACTCATTCGAGCCGCCAGCATAGCGGGGAAGTCGGGCGCATCATCGCGCTCGATGCGTTTGGATCCATTCATGTCGCGTGGATGAATGCGATGGACGACAATGTTCCCCCGCAGCAGCGACGCATCTACTACAATATGCGCACGTCGGAAGGTGAATGGATGATGCCGGGAGGCTGTTTGGCCGACGGTTCCAGTCGCGGCGGTTATCCCAGTCTTGCCGTGCTGCAAGGAGGTAATGGTATCATCTCGTACCACGGGAACGGCGGGATGAGCGCGCATGCTCAGGTTTGCGTTGATTTCATGTCGGGAGTTTGCGTCTTCGATTGTTTTGAATTTCCCGCGCAACCGACGATGATGATCGAACCTCATATCGCGCGCGACACAAACGGCCGTATTCATTCGATTTTTACCAGTATGACCATGGAAGCTGATTCATTCGATATCTGGCATTCGTCGGCAATGTATGATACAAATTCTGGGCAGTTTGAAGGCACGAATGCAATGCGAGTCGGAGCGCAGCTCGTGTCATCGCACAACGTCGCCTGTGCGCGCCATTCGCCAAGAGTCGCTCTCGGCTGGAGCCAGTTACAACCGGACCACGAAGGCGACTATCATGCTTATAACAACGATATTTTTCTGAAGTTGTCGGAGGATGGAGGCGAAACGTGGGGAAATGTAATGAATCTGACCTCGTTCCTGCCGCCGGATTTGAACGAACTACCGGATACCACCCTCGCGAATCAAGACACACTGCGTGCGTACAACGATTGCGCACTGTTTTTCGATGAGCAGGATTATCTGCACGTGGCGTTCACAACGGTCGGTTACTGGGCGATGGAAGGTTTAACGACAGACAAAGCCAGCATGATATGGCATTGGAGTGAAGAGACTGGAGTTTTTTCGCCGCTTGCGGAAGGCTGGCAGGAAATAGACGGGACTCTTCCCGGCGGGATGGATCGCATTGTACAGCAGCCGTCTATGGGAATGGATACGACGACGGATTATCTCTATTGTGCGTACATGCGCACGAACCCGGAAGATATTTCGCCAAGTGGATTTCGCGCGGCGGATATTTGGGCGACGGTTTCCACAGATGGCGGTATGTCATGGGCGGAAGGAACGAATCTGACACAGACGCTGGGCAGTGGACAGGTATCAGCGCATGAATGCGATGCGTCTCTGGCCGAAATCGTGGATGGATGGCTGCATCTTTTCTACGAAAGCGATATCGGACTTGAGAACAGCACCCCGAGTTTGAATCCGATGATTTATCAAGAAGTCTCGTACGCGGACATTGCAGCGACGCCGGCCATCCCTTGGCGACCGCTTCATGTGGATTATTCGAGTGCGCCGCCAATGAATCCTGCTCCTGCGATGACGTTTCGTTTGTTGCCTGCTTTTCCCAATCCGTTTAATGCGACAACCGTGATTCCGTTTGAACTGAAAACGCAGACGAAAGTATCACTGGTGATTTATGATATTTTAGGTCGCCAAGTAGAGACATTGATTCAAGAAAAGACAATTCCTGCGGGTTCGCATCGTATTTCATGGACTGCGCCGAGTCAAGCGAGCGGTGTTTTCTTTGCGCATTTGAAAGCGGACGGTCGTCGCGCTGTACAGCGTTTAGTATTGGTGAAGTAAAATGTCATCGGTAAAACTGCCTTTTGGGCGTACTCACTTAACGCTGGAGCTGCCGCAGAACGCAACCGTGCTCGAGGCAAAAGCAACTCCTGCTCTTGATAATCCGGCGCTGTATATCGAGCAGGCACTCGCCGAGCCTGTTGGAGCATCGTCGCTTCGGAAAATTGCTAAGAAAAAATCAAGCGCGGTCATTGTCTTGTCGGATTTCACTCGGCCTGTCCCGCACAAGCTTCTCTTGCCGCCGCTTCTGAAGAACCTTGAAAGCGCAGGAATTCCACGGAGAAAAATAACGCTGCTTTTCGCATGTGGATTGCATCGACCGATGGATGAACAGGAAATCATCGAAAATCTTGGGCAGCGAATTGCTGAAGACTATCGTGTCGTGAATCATCGTGCGGAGCAGCGGGAAGATTTAATTCATGTCGGCGACATAGAAGGAATTCCGCTCTGGATTTCGCGCACTTTAATCGATGCGGATTTGAAAATATTAACCGGATTGATTGAACCGCACTTGATGGCGGGTTTCTCAGGCGGATGCAAATTGGTAGCGCCGGGAGTCGCGGGCGCGGAGACCATCCAAGCCTTGCACAGTCCGAAATTTTTAGAAGACCCGCGATGTCGCGAAGGAGTTGTGGCAGAAAATCCTCTGCAAGACACCGTCCGCGCAATTGCTCAAAAAGTGGGCACAGATTTTATTATCAACGTTGCTCTGAACGAAGCGCGGGAAATTACTGGCGTCTTCGCGGGGCATCCGATTAAGGCTCACGATACCGGCATCGCCTTCTGTCGTCAGTGTCAGGAAGTCGAGTGTGAAGAAGCGGAAGTTGTGGTGACGACATCCGCCGGTTGGCCGCTGGATGCGACGTTTTATCAGGCGGTGAAAGGTTTGACGGCGGCACTACCGGCTTTGAACTCAGGAGGAACGCTATTCCTTGTCGCTGAATGTTGTGAGGGACTTGGCAGTCCGCCGTTTCGTGAAGAGCTGGCAACAATAGATGACGCCGATGAATACCTGAATCGCATCACTCGACGCTCTGAAGTAAAAGCTGATCAATGGCAATTGGAGGAGCTTTGCCGAGTGCTGAAAAAAGGCAGAGTGATTGTTTATTCTCCGCGCCTTCGTGAAGACAACACGGGCAGGTTGTTTTCCTTTACGGATAACCTGACGGAGGATATCCGGGGAGCGTTGGCGAGAATGGGTTCCGATTCGAGACTGAATGTTATTCCGCAAGGGCCGTATGTATTGCTGAAAAGAAAAGGAGGCATCACACAAAACTTCTAACAGCCTATGGACATTTTCATTATAAGAAATATAGTCTGTTATGAGTGATATATTTTAGATAAGCGATTTTTCCCGCAGAAATCTCACAGGAAATACGACTGTCTATTGCGATTATTGCAAGGGGCAGTTACATTGACCAATTGAATGAACGCAACAATTTCCTGAGAGGAGATTTCTGTGGGAAAATTTTTTAGATTTTTAAAGCAAAGTCTTGCCCTAAATCTCGTTTTGCTCATCGCCGTTCCGGTTGTTGCTGCTGATGAGATGGATGGCAGCCATATGTTTTTAAGATGCGGCGCGCACAATGTGGAAATGACGTACGCCGCTTTTACTTGGGAAATGGTTGTACAGTTCGATGATCCGGAGCTTGAGATTGCAGTCGGGCCGGGCAGTGGAGCGACAAAGCTTTATGAATTCGATACTCTGTACAATATCAATGGCTATGAATGCATCTATCGCACGGATGGTGGTGAATTTACTCAGGCGATTGTCTCCGGCGATGCGTTCGGGTGTGACCAGCCGATTATTCTGCCTTGCCCGAGTCCCGGTGGAGTGGTTTATCCGCTTCCGAGTGAGATAAATGAAAATTCCGGCTTCATTGTTGTTTCGGATCGCAGTGTGTTGTTGATGGGGGACGCGGGGTGTTTCGAGTTTTCAGGCGATTCGCTGGATTATACTTGTGTTCTTTGGTATTGCGAATTTCCATTTGAACCGGTATTTCATATTACATCGGGTTGTGACGATCCCTGCGATGATCCGGCGTGCACACCCGCTATCTTTGACGATGTTTCCTGGGGACCCGCCTGCAACCCTGTTGACAATATCTGGTGCCGTGTCTTCTGGCCGACAAACCTGACACAACCGGGATGCTGGTGCTATTATTTTGAATATCAGTTGCCGGTGGAATTGCAAAGCTTTGAGGCGGAGCCGCTACGGAATGCCGTCCGATTAAACTGGACTACCGGCACCGAACAGAATAACCGCAGTTTTATTCTGGAACGCTCAACTTCCGATGCGCCGTGGACTGAGATTGCCCGTATTAATGGGCAGGGAAACAGCATGACGGCAACTTCCTATGCTTACGTCGATGAAAACGTCTCGGTTGGAACCGCTTATCGCTACCGCTTGAAATCTCTGGATTTTTCGGGTGTGGTGGAGGAACTGAGCGAAGTTTTAGCTGTTCCGCTTGCCGAAGAAGCCCCGGAGGGCTACTCTCTGGCTCAGAACTATCCGAATCCGTTTAATGCAGTCACCGAACTCTCTTATATGATAGCCGATGCGGGACACGTACGGCTGGCTGTTTATGATATTACCGGCCGTCTCGTCGCAACGCTTGTCAATGAAGAGCAGGGCGCGGGTGAATATCGAGTTACATTTGATGCAGGCGACCTACCGTCGGGCGTTTATATCTATTCCTTGAAATCCGGTGCATTTGCTGCACAGCAGAAGATGGTATTGCTGAAGTAAGCAGTTTTTCATAACCGTGAGGGGTGAGGGCACCCACTCACGGTGAAAAGAAATACAGTGAACCGCGTGGGCGTTATACCACGCGGTTTTCTTATGAAGGCGATGTCAAATTGATCGGTGGATCAGGTATATTTGTAATGTTCGCAGATATTTGGTTAAGGGGATTAACTTTGTTTTTGATTGGAGGCACTCCGGGAAATCGGGAGGTTTTTTTTGCTTTTTTTCAGAATGTTCCGTAATTCGGGCAGATAGGAACTTGACGTAAATCAATACAGGTATTGCTTTTTATAGCTTGTTAAATTATATTTAAGCTATTAATTGGCTAAACAGGTTTATGACAGATAATAATCGGCTGGAGGGTCTTATGAAGATATCTCGATTCTTTGTACTGGCAGGAGTCATTTCGGCTTTTCTTTTATTTGGTACTGTGGGAACAGCTTTCTGTGAGGTTGCTGAAAGCGGCCGAGTAACTTTGAACTGCGGCACGCACACAATCGATGTGACTTATGTCGCATTCACTTATGATGGCACAGTTGTCTATGAGGATCTTGCACCGGGGCTCTCCTGTGCACCGGGAGGCGGAGGATCGAACCTCTACGATTTCGGCTCACCCGGCCTGGATATCAACGACTTTGAATGTGACTACACTTGCGATAGTGGCCCATCCACACATGTAATTATCCCCGCGGGTACTTTCTACTTTCATATCCCAATCGCTTTGGAATGTCCCAGTCCCGGAGGCACAATTTATCCGGAGCCGGGGAATCCCGGAGCGGATGACGGTTTTCTCATCGTCTCGAACCACGATATGCTGATGATGGGAGAGTCAGAATGCTTTGCGTTCACAGGTGGAACCTTCGACTATGTCTGCGTTCTCTGGTATTGCGAAGGCCCATTCGAGCCCATTTTCCATATTACTCCGGGTTGCGATTCACCCTGCGGCGATCCCACTTGCACTCCTGCGGTATATACAGATGTTGCATGGGCTCCCGCCTGCAATCCTCTTCCGAATGTCTGGTGCCGTGTCTTCTACCCGGTTGGTCTGACTCAGCCTGGATGCTGGTGTTACTACTTCGAGTATCAATTACCGGTTGAACTTCAGAGCTTTGAAGCGGTACCGATGGCTGGTGCCGTTCGCCTGAACTGGATGACGGCTTCCGAGCAAGACAACGCTTATTTCATTCTTGAGCGATCGAGCCAAGGTGGATTGTGGACAGAGATTGCGCGAGAAGACGGGCAGGGCAATAGTGCGACGGCAACCAACTACACCTATCTGGATGAAGGATTGCATAGCGGCACGGAATATACCTACCGGCTGAAATCGGTGGACCTTGCTGGTGTTGTGGAGGAACTGAGTGTCGCAGCGGCTGTTCCATTGTCGGATGTGGTTCCGGAAGGTTATTCTCTGGCGCAGAACTATCCGAATCCGTTTAATGCGGTCACGGAACTTTCCTATGCGATTGCCTCTGCGGAACATGTTCGTCTGGCCATTTACAATGTCACCGGTCGTCTTGTCGCGACGCTTGTCAATGAAGAGCAGGGCGCGGGTGAATATCAGGTTACGTTTGATGCAGGCGACTTACCGTCGGGCGTTTATATCTATCGTCTGGAAGCCGGCACATTTGTCTCGCAGCACAAGATGGTATTGCTGAAGTAATAAATTATTCGCGCAGGTCTCAAGGCGACCTGTGCGCGATGAGAATAAAAAAGCCGCGTGGCGTTTAGCCACGCGGCTCTCTCTATTTAGAGGCAAGGGGCTGAAGCCCCTTGTTCAATTCCAAATTCTATTATCAGGTAGCTTGTGATTGTTTTTCGGCGAGCTGACGAGCCATGTCTTCGGCTTCAGTAATCGTGCCGTGAAGACGTTTGATGACCAACAGCAGAACGGCGAACGCCGCAAGTGACGCCAGCACGAGGATGAAGAAGTAGCTGCTGTGGCGCATATCATCCCACAAGCCCCCAAGCAGCCCCGACAGATAACCACCAACAGCCGTCGCGCAGAACCAACCTCCCATCAGACTTCCTCGCATTCGTGGTGGAGCGAGTTTCGATACGAGCGATAATCCCATAGGAGAAAGACACAGCTCGGCGAGCGTGATAACGGCATAGGTACCTAAAAGCCAGCTTACGTTCACACGTCCGAAATCGCCGCCCAAACGTCCGGCGAGCGAAATAATCGCGTATGCTCCGCCGGTTAGCAGCATCCCAAGAGCGATTTTTGAAGCTGTAGAGGGCTCTTTTCCTCTGCGGCGCAGCACATTCCAGAAGGTGACTAAAAGCGGTGTGAAGATGAGAATGTATGCCGGATTCACGGATTGAAAAAGTTCGGGAGACAAATTTGTACGCGTACAGTCCCGCGCCCAGAAGGTTAAGGTGAATCCCTGCTGTTTGAACGCCATCCAGAAGACAATGACGACCGCGAAAACCATCAGCAGTGCGAAGACGCGGTCGCGTTCTTGTTTTTTTGTCAACACCACATCCTGAATGGTCGAATCAGCTTTGCTCATCGACGTGGTAATTTCACCGGCGGCGACGTATTTGCGGAAGAGAGTGAAAATCGTCAGCGAAACAACCATCCCCAAACCCGCCGCGCCGAAAGCGTAATGCCAGCCGAATTTGTTCCGCAGGTAGGCTGCAACCAAGGGTGACATAAACGCTCCGATGTTAATGCCCATGTAGAAAATGTTGTAGGCATCGTCGCGTTTTTCGGGCATGTTACGGTAGAGATTTCCCAAGATGGTTGAGATATTCGGTTTGAAAAGTCCGTTGCCGATGATGAGGCAGCCAAGTCCGGCGAAGAATGTCGGCAGCGGTGGAAACGCTAAGAGCAGATGTCCGATGCCCATGACGACACCGCCAATGAAAATCGCTTTTCGAAAACCCAACCAGCGATCCGCCAACAGACCGCCGAGGAGCGGTGTGAAGTAAACGAGGCCGACATAACCGCCGTAAATTTGGCCGATGGTGTTTGTGTTGAAGTGCAGACTTTCGTTCATATAGAGCGTCAGGATAGAAAGCATGAAGTAAAAACTGAATCTTTCCCACATTTCCGTAAAGAAGAGAACCGGAAGGCCCGGAGGATGCCGGTGTTTTGCGGGAGGAGCAGGCAAAGTGCTGTTCAAGGGCATAGAAATTTCTCTCTATTTAAATCCATTATAACGTAACAGTATAACTTATTTTTCGCGTAAAATCAAGGAAGAAATCGTCTTGAAATTTATTTGCGATTTAGAGGGATTTATTGTATATTTAGTTGATATTCATAGAACCTTTTCACATAGCTTACAGAGGTATGACTTATGGCAGATCCCCGTTATTCTGATTTAGCGCGCGTGCTCGTGCGCTATTCGACTGAAATCAAACCCGGCGAGAAAGTGCTCGTCGAAATCACCAACATTCCTCCTGAATTCGTGGCGGTATTGGTGCAGGAAGTTTGTGACGCCGGTGGATTGCCGGTGTTGGAAATGAAAGACCAGCTTGTGCAGCGCAAACTTTTTATGAACGCTACGGAAGAACGCATCAAATTTATCGCGGGTATCGAGATGGACCGGATGAAGAAAATGGATGCGTATATCGCGGTGCGCGGTGTTTTTAATTCGAAGGAATTTTCCGATATTCCCGGCGACCGGATGTCTCTCTATGAGAAACTCTGGATGGGACCGGTTCATCTGGAGGAGCGGGTGCCGAATACGAAATGGGTGGTGCTGCGTTTCCCGTCGCCTCAGATGGCTCAGATGGCGAAGATGTCTTACGAAGCGTTTTCGGATTTTTATTTTCAAGTATGCACGAAAGTCGATTGGGCGAAGGCGTCAAAAGCGATGGATCCGGCGGTAGCGTTTATGAAAAAAACCGACCGTGTGCATATCAAAGGTCCGGGAACGGATTTGAAATTTTCGAAGAAAGGAATCAATGTTCAGAAGTGCGATGGGCACAAGAACATTCCCGATTTGGAAATTTATACGGCGCCGGTGCGTGATTCTATCGAGGGCGTCCTTCAGTATAATACACCGTCAACTATGCGCGGATTCACGTTCGAGAATATCCGTTTCAAATTTTCGAAGGGAAAGATTGTCGAAGCGACCGCCAATGACAATGCCCGCATCAACGATATTCTGAATACGGATGAAGGCGCACGATATATCGGGGAGTTTGCTTTGGGATTTCATCCGTTTATTTCCGAACCGATGGACGATACGCTCTTCGACGAGAAAATCCGCGGCTCGCTGCATATTACGCCCGGTAACGCGTATGTCGGTGAAGCGGACAACGACAACCGCAGTGCGATTCATTGGGACCTTGTGTTGATTCAGACGCCTGAGAAGGGTGGAGGAGAAATTTATTTCGACGATGTCCTGATTCGCAAAGATGGCCGGTTTGTCCATGAAGCGTTCAACGGTTTGAATCCCGAAAATCTTCAGGTCGATTAGCGGGAGACACTGAATCGTCGGTATAATTTGCGCGCGAGCTTTGTTGGCTCGCGCGCTTTTGTTAATGCCATTGCGGGTGTGGACACCCACAACGGCGAGTAGGGGCAGCGTTTGTAACCTGCTTGTGAAATTCCAAAATTTGGTTGATTTAACTTAGAAAATCGGCAAGTGCTTCATAGAATGCGTCAGGATTGTTCTCCATTAGGGCGTGGCCGGTGTTGGGGATGACTACAACAGGAACGTCATTTTCTTCCAATGCGCATTTAAGATTGCGAGGGAGTGGATTGTCTTCATCGGCGAGGTAGAGTTTTTTGCAGGATAAGGCAAGAAAGCGCTCAAGCAAATCGCCTTCATCGGATAAATGTACAAGATCGCGACCACTCAGATACATCGCCCGCGCGTTGGTTTTTTGAAGGGATTGGAAATAGGTAGAGGTTGGACGGTTTGGGTGAGGCGGCTGCGATTCGATCTTATCTTTGAACTGTTGAAAGCCGCTTGCTTCGAAAGTTTGCCAACCCATCTTGAAGAGGGGACGACTGAAAAAACAATCTTCCGGAACCAAATTGCCGACGGCATTTGCAAAGTGCGTCACGCGGCCGTGCCACTTTTCAGCCAAAATAATTCCGACAGCGCCGCCCATACTATGCGCGCAGATTGCAATATTATTGAGTTTGTACTCTTGACAAAGGTTGATGACATAGTCGGCATGTTCGTCCATCGTACATGAAAATTCTTCGGGCAAGGAACTGCTCCCAAAACCTGGAAGGTCGGGAATTAGTAAAGCATGTCCGCGAAACCTGGGAGCTTCGAGCGCATCATGAAAACATCGCCCTTCGGCGCCCAAACCGTGGAGAAAAACAAGTGCCGGTTCTTGTCCCGGCACCCATGTATAATGAAGTTTCATAAACGATGAGTAAAGAAGTTACAGACAGGTCAATGAACGTCTTTCTTGCGAAGGATGTCGCTGGCGTGTTTAAGTTTCTTTTGCTCGGCAGGCGTCAAACCGTCGTAGCCGACGCGATTGATTTTATCAAGAAGTTCATCGACTTCGTTTCGGACGCTGTTCATATCTTCTTCTTTTTTTCGGTGAGTGCGGGCTTCATATTCCAGTTTCTGCGCTCTCATTTTTGTAAGAAACCGACCGAAAAAACGTTCTTTTTTCAGGTAAAGGTATCCGATAGCCATCCCTCCGAGGTGAGCTAAATGCGCGACGGAGTCACTCGATTGCAGAGACGCCATGAATTCGATGACTCCGAAAAGCAGCGCAAACCATTTCGCTTTAATCGGGATAATGAGCCAGAGATAAATCACACTCTCGGGGAATAGCACCGCGTAGGCGACAAGCAGCCCGTAAATCGCACCGGAAGCGCCGACGGTAGGAATGGTCGAACCAAGATTGAAAAGGAAGTAACAAAGCCCGCCGCCCAGACCGGTCAGAAAGTAATATTTCAAAAAACCTTTGGTTCCCCAGACACGTTCTAATGTCGAACCGAACATCCAGAGCGCAAACATGTTGAAGAAGATATGCCAGAAGCCGTGATGCAAGAACATATAAGTGCCGAGCTGCCATACCCAGCCTTTCGTTGCGATAAGCCTCGGTATCAATCCGAAATGAAACGCGAGGAAGCCTTCCGCATTGAAGAATCCCTGCAGTAGGAAAATCACGGCATTCAAAATAATCAGGAAGCGAACTGCAGGAGTCCACGCCATGTTGAAACTAATCTGGGACTGTTGACCGTATCTCAAAGTATGTTCCTTCAGGTGTTTAGCGCATCTATCTTTCGATTTATAGGCGCAGAATGCAAAGACTGTTCCTCGGACAAAATTTCTGCGCACTTCGCTTAATAGTAATATAGAAATTTACAAGTTTTTTGCAAACGATTTTCCGGCAGTGGAGAATCTTGTGCCAGCGGTTTGGTTGACAAAATAGCCGTAACTTTGTATATTTTATAGTGTCTTTCGTCGGTATAAGGCAGGCGGTCCATTCTCCGGAGACCGACAGCACGATTTGGAACTTTGGAATGAACAATTTCATCATATAAAACGCAGAGACATTCATGAAAACAAATCCACTTATTTTTCGAGAGTACGACATTCGGGGAGTCGTCGAAAAAGATTTTCATTCGGAAACGGTCGTGGCCATCGGCCGTGCTATCGGAACTTTGATGAAGCGAAAAGGCGCCAGTGAAATTATGCTCGGGCGCGACGGACGGCTGTCGTCGGAACGCATCGCAGGCGAACTCGCCGCCGGATTGGCGTCAACCGGACTAAAAATCACCGACACCGGCCTTTGCCCGACACCCGTTCATTACTTTTCGATTGCGCACCTGAAAAAGGACGGCGGTGTCATGGTGACCGGATCGCATAATCCTGCGGAATTCAATGGTATTAAGATGACGATGGGGCGAGAGTCGATTTTCGGAGAAGAGATCCAACAAATCCAGCATCTGATTGAAAAGGATGATTTCGAAAAAGCCTCGCCTCCTGCTAAAGATACATTTTCGATTCTTGAACCTTATATCGATTATATCGTGAAGAATTTGAAGTTACACCGGGGAGTACGCATTGCTATAGATTCCGGCAACGGTACCGGAGGACTAGTCGCGCCGGAAATCTTCCGGCGGCTCGGCTGCGAAGTGCACGATATTTACTCGGAAGTAGATGGTCGTTTTCCCAATCACCATCCCGATCCGACGGTTGAAGCGAACCTTGTCGATTTGAAAAAGCTCGTGGCAGATAAAGGATTGGAACTCGGCGTCGGTTATGACGGAGATTCGGATCGTTTGGGAGCGATTGACGGGAAGGGACGCGTGCTATGGGGGGATCAACTTATGATTTTGTTTTCACGCGCGATACTGAAAAAACATCCCGGAGCAGCCATTATTGCGGATGTCAAATCCTCGGAAAATTTGTTTGCCGATATCAAAGCAAAGGGCGGTCGTCCGATTATGTGGAAGACCGGGCATGCTCTGATAAAGCGCAAGTTATGGGAAGAGGGAGCGCTTTTTGCCGGGGAAATGAGCGGTCATTTGTTCTTTGCCGACCGCTATTTCGGTTTCGACGACGGCATTTACGCCTCAGCGAGATTAGCGGAACTTGTGGCGGAATTGGAGCATTCTATCGAAGAGGAATTGGCGGATGTGCCGAAAACTTACGCCACACCGGAAATCAGGGTGGATTGCCCGGATGAACAGAAGTTCGAAGTCGTACAAAAAACCCGCGATGCGCTTCGTAAACAGGGGTTGCCGATTTTCGACCTCGATGGAGTTCGTGTGACCTATCCCGGAGGGTGGGGGCTCGTGCGCGCTTCCAATACGCAGCCCGTGCTGGTGCTTCGTTTCGAAGCGGATTCACCTGAGCGCCTGGCGGATATTCGCAAATCGGTTGAAAGCGTCCTCTCGCAAGCGGGAGGCTTTTCGATGTCATAATTTTTGCTCAAAAGTCCCTGGAAATGCCGCATATTTCGGGGACTAAAGTCGAGTTTAATAAGGTTCTGGTTATATGTTGGCATGAGGTTTACCCTGATGGAGATTCAGAGGAGAGTATGCGAGTATGATCTGTAAATCCTGTAATAAAGAAATTGAGGGTAGCGACCTGTATTTTTCAAAACAGGCGGGTATGGAGGGGCATTACCACTGGAAATGCTTCGTTGCACTCTGCAGGCAAGCCAACAAAATCGGAACTCAGAGTTTAGAAGGAACGGTTATATCCAGTGGTATTTACGAAAGCACGTCGTCCGGCGGTTTCGAAAGAGAGGCTGTCGAAGACGATTGAAACGCTCGCCCGGGATCCTTGGGCTGGTGATGCGGATAAACACTCGGCAAGTCGCGAGAATTTTCCGGTAGCTTCGCTGGCTCTGCCGCGCCGCTTTCGTCGCCCTTTTCATATTATCTACGCCTATTGTCGGGGGGCTGATAATCTCGCAGACGCTTCGCCGGATACCGAGAGCGCTCTTGCGGCTCTCGACATCTGGCAGCAGCAATTGGAAGCGGCTTTTGAGGGAAAAGCCGCTTTTCCTCTTTTTCAACGTCTTCAAGAACTTATCCCAGCGTTCCCGCTGACGAAACAACCCTTCTTGGATATTCTCGTCGCTTTCCGCCGCGACCAGCACCAAACCATTTATAGTACTCGGGATGAATTGTTGGATTACTGTAAGTATTCAGCGATTCCTGTGGGGCGAATGCTGCTGCAGCTTTTCGGAAAAGACGAAGAACGATTTCAAAAACCAGCAGACGCGTTATGCGTGGGTCTTCAATTGGCGAATTTCTGGCAGGATTTATCCCTCGACCGTCCCCGACGGGAATACCTGCCGACGGAAGATTTAGCGAGGTTTGGCCTTTACCGCGAAAGCTTGGGCTACCAGCCGACCCCTCCCGCTCTTGAGAAGCTGATACAATATGAAGTGAAACAGACGCTGCCCTACTTTCACGCGGCGAAAGAGTTGCCGAAAATACTGCGAGGACGAATTGGTTTCGAAATCGAGCTCATTCGTCAGGGAGGGATGCGCGTTCTTACGAAAGTCAGCCGAAAAGGAGCGCGTGTTTTTTACGAACGCCCTGCGTTGGGAAGCATGGATTGGTTGTGGATAGCTCTCCGAGCTCTTTTCTAAAATTGTTGTTGGAAGGTTGGCGTCTTAGAATGCCGGGCACGCGGGACGCATGCCGCGGCGAGTGGATACCTCCGGTCGCGGATAAAGTTACGCTATGAAATACTTCAGAATCATTCTACTTATCGTCTGTCTATCCTCGACTCTTGCCATAGCGGGGGAGAATGAATGGACGTATGTCGGGCTCTATCCGGAATATATCACCGATATCGTTATTCATCCAAATTGTCCTGAGACTTTATATGTATCCGCTTCTGACATATGGTGGGATTCAACTCGTGAAGGAGGGATTTTCAAGACGACAGATCACGGTTTGACTTGGGATACGGTTGGTCTCCGGCATCTGTGGCCTCAGGATTTAGCCTTTGATCCACAGCATCCCGAAACACTCTGGGCGGCTGTTTATATGGCTGGTACGTGGCGTTCAATAGATGGCGGAACGAGTTGGGAGAACAGAAGCAACGGTTTATATCTTGGAGGAGTGGATAGTTATGGTGCTGTTACTATTGCCGTAAGCCCCTTTGATCCCAATCTATTGATATGCGGTGGCGAATGCGCTACAGGTCCTGGATGGCTCTATCGTACTACAAATGGAGGTGAATTGTGGACACATGTCGATATTGGATTTAATGACAGCTTTCCCAAAGTAATCTTTGATTCTTTGTCTCCAGGGCGTATTTTTGCAATCGACGGAAGTCGTCCAGCGATTTGGGTCAGTGAGGATTCAGGAGCAACCTTTCAGGAGATACTCACACCGTTCTACGTACATGATCTTGTCCTAGATCCATTTCGCCGAGATTGGCTCTGGAGTATGGAGTTCTATGCTTTCCGTTATTCATCGGATGCGGGATCAACATGGATAGAACCAAATAGTAGCTTTCCACCGGAAGGTTATTCGGGAGGATTTGTGAGGGTTTCTCCAAGCAGGATAAACACCGTTTTTGCTACGGATCATGTGAGAGTGTTTCAAACTGAGGACGGCGGACTGGGCTGGCATGAATTTTCTGAGGGGTGGCCGGTCCAGTATAGTTCCATTGATGCGATATCAGTTGTAGCCACTTCTCCAACGGAACTCTGGGCGGGATTAACGTACTATGGTATATTGTCTTATACTGTCGTGGATACTTCAAATGTTGTTGAATCGTCTGGACCTGAAGCTAATGAAATGAATTTGAGTATTTATCCAAATCCGGCCAATAATATTCTGTACTTGAATATCTCGCCCTCTCGGTTTTCGGGGAATTTCTCTCTCTATAATATTCTTGGACAACGCGTCTTTTGTATTCCTTTGCCCCGGTCGAATAGTGTTCATGCGATAGCGCTTCCACATACGCTCCCCAGTGGCACGTATTTCGGAAGCTTTATTCCTCAGGTGCAACAAGCTAATATACCAGCGAAAGCGTATCCGGTTGTGATTGTGAAATAGGGGGAGTGGATCGGCTGCAAGCAGCCAACACCGCAGTTCTTTTCGCGAGGGGTGAGGGCACCCACTCGCGGCGGAACGAATCGAGTTCAGGATAGATGGCAACATCATAGGGAACTATAGGGCTGGGAAAGAGTAAGATTAAATGACACCTTATTTCCTAAATCGAGGTAGATTGATGAAAATTCTTTTTAAACTAAGCACATTATTGCTTATCGCGATTTCCATGGCTCTGGCACAACCCGAAGGGGCACCTCCCGTACCCGTTCAGGCCGTGCTTGACCATACCGGAATTCCAGCAGGCGGAGAAGCGCGACTGGCTTTCGTTTTCAACGTTCCCGATAAGCATCATATCACGGACGTCGAAAATGGCCTTTTCTATGTGACATTGCCGGATACGCTTGGTTTGCATTTCAGCAAGCCGGAGTTTCCCAAAGGCGTCAAATATAAAGGTGAAACCGCTTACCAAGGGAAAGTGATTGTTTTCGATTCGGTGTCCACCTTGCCGGATGCCGAACCCGGATTGCGCAGCTTTCCGGTGACAATCGGCTATCAGGTTTGTCAGGAATTCGGCAACGAAGTCTGTTTCTTACCCGAAGAGAAGCAGATTACTCTCGAAATTGAGGTCGTGGCCTCTGGAACGGGCGTTTTACCGGCTAACGAGGAAACGTTCGGTGCGGCAGTGCCGCCTGCGAAGATAGAAACAAAAACGGGTCTCGAAGGCAAACTGATTGGTGCGCTGGAACGCGGTTCATGGATGGCGTTTCTACTGGTCTTTATCGGGGGAATCCTGACGAGTTTCACGCCGTGCGTCTATCCGGTGATTCCGATTACCATTGGTTTTATCGGAGCGCGCAGCACGGGCAAACCGCTTCGAGGGCTGGGGCTGTCGGCGATTTTTGTTTTAGGAATCGCGATTGTCTATTCCAGTCTGGGACTGATTTCCGCAATGACCGGCACGTTGTTCGGCTCGATATCCGGGTCGCCGTATGTCATGTGGGGTGTCGCCGCGATTTTCGCGCTGATGGGGTTGTCGATGCTTGGCGCTTTCGAAATTGCATTGCCGGCATCGTGGCTTGGTGGGCCGGTTAATCTCGAAGAGAAACTGAAAACCGGCGGCAAAATCAAAGAACTCCTCGGTATCCTCGTGGTTGGAATGGTATCGGGACTTGTGATGGCACCGTGTGTCGGGCCGGTGATTGTTGCGCTTTTAGCTTGGGTCGCAAAGACGCATAATCTGTTTCTTGGATGGGCGCTGCTGTTTGTTTTTTCACTCGGATTGGGACTGCTTTTCTTGGTCATCGGAACGTCTGCCGGAGCGATTCAGGCGCTACCCAAGGCGGGCAAATGGATGGAAAACATCAAGAAGGGATTCGGATGGATTCTGTTCGGAGCCGCGTTGTTCTTGCTGCGCTCACTGATTCCGCCGTCCGTTTATTTCTTCCTGTGGGGCGCGCTACTGGTTATCTTCAGTGTGTTTTCAGGAGCATTTGATTCACTTACGGAATCAGCGGGTTCAGGGAAGCGGCTGGGGAAAGCGGTGCTGCTTATCGTTTTTCTCATGGGTGCGATTTATCTCTATCGAGGCCTTGTGCCCACAGCAACCGTCGGCACTCATCGTACAGCTTTGGAGTGGCGCGTTAATGACGAATTGGATGTTCTGACGGAAGCTCAGGAAGCCGGAAAGCCGGTAGTGATTGATGTTTATGCGGATTGGTGCGTTGCGTGTATCGAACTGGATGAGAAAACTTGGGTGGTGCCGGAAGTAGTGGAACGCTTGAATAACTTCAGCCGTTTGAAGCTCGATTTCACGCGCTCGTCGGCGTGGGTGGAAGAGATGAAACAAAAATACGCTATCACCGGTATGCCCACGGTGATTTTCTTAGGCCCTTCCGGTGACGAAGTCGTCCGTTTCACCGGATTCAAATCGGCGGGAGGAGTGCTAACTCTGTTGGATGAAAATAATCTGTAGGATAAGGAGAGAAAATGGCGGAATTGATTACCGTAACCGATGAGAATTTTGAAGAGACAATGCTGCGCAACGATAAACTGGCGATTTTGGATTTCGGCGCCGAGTGGTGTGCTCCCTGCAAGAAAGTTCACGCTCTCTTAAAGGAACTGCAGCCGGAGTGGGGAGAGAAAGTCGCGATGGGAGAAATTGATATCGCTGCAGAACCGAAAACCGCCCAGCGCTTTGGGATTATCAACATCCCACAAGTGCTCTTTTTTAAAAACGGCCAGCATGTCGAAACCATCGTCGGCGTGCTTCCCAAAGCGAAATTCGTGGAGAAAATGAAGCATCACTTGGATTAACGGGATTTCTTCGCCTTTTTGGGTGACGCTTTT